>JAJXYI010000028.1:0-1176 GCA_021780625.1 bacterium
CCCAAATGGTGAATACAGCCGTAACCGGCCTGTTCCTGTTCCTCGTCGCCGCCGTGCTCGTCGCCAACATCCGCGTGTGGCTCCTGCTCGCCGCCGGCCGCGGCCCCGCCCTGCGCGAGGAGCCGCGACTCGCCGAATCCGGGGAGGCCGCCTGACCAGTCCGCGTTTTTTCCCTTTGCGCTTCCACCGCTCCGCGCTTCGTGTCGTTGCGATGCTCATCGTCCACGATCCCCGTTGCGCGGAATTCGGATCGGCGCACCGGCCGGAGCGGCCGACCCGCGTCACGGCAACCTCCGCACTCCTGCTCGCCAGGCATCCGGAATGGCGATGGGCCGCCCCTGGCGAGGTGTCCGACGACGTGCTCCTGCTCGCCCACACCCGCGCACACCTTGACCGTCTCGACCAGCCGCTCGATTTCGACGAGGATACTCCGTACTTCGACGGGATCGTCGACCACGCGCGCCGCTCGGTCGCCGCAGCCATGATCGCCATGCAGGCCGCCCTGCGCGGCGGGGAACAATCGTTTTCGCTCATGCGCCCGCCCGGTCATCACGCCACCGCTGGCCAGGCCATGGGATTCTGTTACCTCAACCAGGCCGCCGTCGCCGCCTTCGCGGCCCGCGCTCTCGGCGCCGAACGCGTGGCCGTCTGGGATTTCGACGCACACCACGGAAATGGCACCGAGTCCATCCTCGACGGCCGCCCCGGCTTCCTCTTCTGCAGCGTCCACCAATTTCCAGGCTACCCGGGCACCGGCACCCGCAACACCGAGACCTGCCGCAACTGGGTCGTCGGCCCCCACGGTCCCCGCGAACGTCACCTCCACGCACTTCAGGACTCCTGGCGCCAGATCGTCGCGTTCAACCCCGACCTGGTCGTATTGTCCGCTGGGTTTGATGGTTATGTCCACGACCCCGTCGCCTCACTCTCCTTGGAAATCGAGGATTTCGCCACCATCGGCTCTTGGGTTCGCGACAGCGCCATCCCCGCCACAGGCCTGCTCGAAGGTGGTTACAGCGACGATCTTCCCCTTCTGGTCGACGCCTTTTTGGGTGCCTGGGCGGGCTAGTCTCCCCGGATGCGGTGTTGCACAAGCCTCCCCGAACCCTATTCCTGCACGGTGTTCTGAGATGATTTCCCGTTTTCTTCCGCATCCGGTGCGCCGCCTGTTGGGCG
>JAJXYI010000028.1:1186-5081 GCA_021780625.1 bacterium
TCACCCCGCGCACGCCCGAGTACCTTCTCGTCGACCAACCCGGTCAGCTCCAGGCCCTCCTGGACGCCATGAACCGTGTCGACGAAATCTCCCTCGATACAGAGGCGGACAACATGTACCACTACCGGACCCGGATCTGCCTCATGCAGATCATGGCCAACCGGCAGATCTTCCTCGTTGATGTATTGGCTCCCGGACTTAACCTCGAGCCGCTGTGGGAGTCCCTCCGCCGCAAGCATCTGGTCATGCACGGCAGCGATTTCGACCTGCGGCTGCTCCACGCAATCTGCGGATTTCGGGCCAAGAGCCTCTTCGATACGATGCTCGCGGCCCAGCTTCTCAATTATAAGCGCATCGGACTGGCCGCCCTCCTCGAGGAGCACTTTGGCGTCGAACTCGACAAGGACGGCCAGAAAGCCAACTGGTCCAAGCGCCCCCTCCCCCAGAAGCTTCTCGATTACGCAGCGCTCGACGTCTTCCACCTCCCCGAGCTTCGCAACCTGCTCCAGCGCGAGCTGCAGCGACACAACCGGCTCGAATGGATGGATCAACAGTGCCGCGCCCAGATCGCGAGCGGCTCCGAGGGCTTTTCGCCTCCCGACGAGAACGACTGGCGCATCGGCCAGTCCGAACGTCTTCACGGCCGCGGACTCAGCACCCTGCATGCCCTCTGGCACTGGCGCGAAGAGCAGGCCCGCCGCCTCGACACGCCGCCATTCAAGGTTTGCAGCAACGATCTGCTGATGAGGATCGCCTTTGCCGCCGAGGAGGGGCGGAGCGAGGCGGACATCCTCGTGAACATCAATCTCGGAAAGCGGCACGGCCGCCTCATTGCCTCGCTCACGAGCGCCCTGCGCTCCGGTCTCGAGCGCGACCCCAAGAACCTCCCCCGCCGCAAACACCAGCGGCACGCCCCGCTCAGCGCTCAGGAGCTTTCGCGCCAGGACCAGCTCAAGGCCCTTCGCGACCGGCGCGCCAAGGAGCTCCAACTTGATCCCACGCTCATCGCCAATCGATCCCAGCTGGCTCAGCTCGCGCGCGAACCCGCCAAAGTCGCCGAAATCCTGCTTCCCTGGCAGGCCGGGCTGCTTCGCGGCCCCGGCGGCATCGAATAAGGCTCACGCCAGTCGTGGAACGGTGATCCGCGGGCCGTCCCGAGCAATCGCCACTCAGGCCCCAATCCTGTGCGTCCCTCCATGCCCGCACGCCCATCCGACTCCAAGGAATTGCTGATCGGCATCGACGCCGGCGGCACGGGCACCCGGGCCGTGCTCGTAGCGCCCGGCGGCACCGTGCTCGGCTATGGCTCCGCCGGCCCTGCCAATGTCAACACGGTCGGACTCGATGCCGCTCTGGCTCAGGTCCTAGAGGCGACGCGCGCTGCCTGGGCTTCCGCGGGCCTGCCCGCGTCTCCTGCGGCGTCGGCCTTCATCGGCGCCGCCGGCCTTCGCGCCTCGGGCTCGCGCGAGCGCCTCATTGAGCGCTTTCAGGCGGCCGGGGCGGTCCGCCCGCGGCACTGCGACGCCTCGGGTGACACGGAGTCCGCCCACGCAGGCGCCCTCGCCGGCTCTCCAGGTATTACTCTGATGGTCGGCACCGGGTCCTACTGCCTCGGCTCCGATAGCTCCGGTCGACGGGCTGAATGCGGAGGGTGGGGTTGGTTGCTCGATGATGTCGGCGGCGGCGCATTCCTCGGCCTCGAGGCGCTCAAGGCCGCGGTCCGGGCGCTCGATGGACGCTCGGAGCCAACCTCCCTCAGTGCTCGCATCACACGGCACACAAACCTGCCCGACGTCCGCTCCCTCCCGGCCCTTATTCAGCGGGCCGACTCCCTTCCGACCCTGCTTGCCTCGCTTGCCCCGCTCGTGCTCGACGAAGCGCGGGCGGGCGACTCCGTAGCCGGGTCGGTGCTCGCGCGCGGCGCTGCCGGTCTGGCCGAACTCGCCGTGACGGTCTCGCGTTCGCTGGCCTGGCAGCAACCTCCCGTGGTTGCCATCACCGGTGGGCTAGGGCGTTCGGGGGAACCCTACCAACCGCTCGTCGAAGCGGCCGTCCTCCAGCGCCTGCCTTCATCGCTGACCCTCCCTCCCCGCCTGCCCCCCGTCGGCGGAGCCGCCCTTCTCGCCGCCCGCCTCCTGGGCTGGCCCGTGGACCAAACGTTTGTCGAAAGGCTGCGTGCGTCCCTCCCGGCGCGGAAATCGCCCTGACGATTTGCCCCGATTCCCTCGTCCATAGCACTTGGATTTTTGACAAATTCCCGGCGGCCGTATCCTTGCGGCATGACTCCCGTCTCTTCATCCACCCTCCTGGAGGCCCTTAACTGGCGTTATGCCACCAAGAAGTTCGACGCTTCGAAGAAGATCCCGTCGGACACTTGGAATACGCTTGAGCAGGCGCTCGTCCTCGCTCCCTCGTCGTTCGGCCTGCAGCCCTGGAAATTCATCATCGTGCAGGACCCAGCGTTACGAGCGAAGCTCTCTGCCGCCGCCTGGGGCCAGACCCAGCCGGTCGACTGCTCGCATTTCGTCGTCTTCGCCGGGCGCAAGGACCTCGATGCGGCCGAGGTCGATCGCTTCATTCAGCGCACGGCGGATATTCGCCACGTCGATCCGGCGACGCTGAAGGGGTATCGGGACGTGATCGCCGGGAGCGTCACCAACGCCAAGTCAGGCGGCTATCTGGATGTCTGGCAGTCCCGCCAGGTCTATATCGCCCTTGGGCAGTTCATGGCTGCGGCCGCGCTGCTGGGTGTCGACGCCTGCCCAATGGAGGGGCTTAATCCCGCCCAATTCGACGAGATCCTGGGACTGGATACCTCGCGCTGGGGCACGCTCTGCGCCTGTGCGGCCGGTTACCGTGCGGCAGACGACAAGTACGCCTCGCTCGCGAAGGTGCGCTATTCCACCTCGGACATCATCGAGCACCGCTGAACGCCCCGCGTGCCAGCTTCCGTCGGCGGCCCTCCGGGGCCGCCTTTTTCATGGCCGCTCCCCGAGGGCCGTCGTAAGGGGAGGCCGCTGTATCCAGAAATGTGCTACAAAGCGCCGTGTATCCGAATTTTTGTGGCGCTTGCGCCCTGGTCGTGTGACGGCCGCGAAAAACGAGATTTGCTAATTAATAACCATCAACATTTTACGAACCGATCAAAGATTTTTCTAAAAAAGGTCTTGAAGAGATTTCCACGAGTTACATGGTCCGCACTCCCTTCGATGCACGGGCGGCCGAAACAAACGGCCAAGCGGTACGAAGGGCGCGGCGAAAGTCGCGGTTCTTTAAAACGTGGTTCTGAAAAATCTAAAAAATCTTTCAGAAATATGTTGACGAAGTCGGAAAAAAAATTCCTACTTCAAACCCTTTCCCCCTAATGCGAGCGACGCGACAAGCACCGCAAGCAGTAAGGTGAAAGAGCTCTTTGAAACTTACTTTGTGCGATTGATTGGGACCCCCAATCAAAAACTTATTAAATACGTGCCATTAGTCGTCTAATGGTAACAGTAGTTCAAGAATCACTAGGTTCTGAACTCTCTTTTTCGGAGAGTTTGATCCTGGCTCAGAATGAACGCTGGCGGCGTGGTTAAGACATGCAAGTCGAACGGGACAACGAGGGTAGCAATATTCGCGTTGTCTAGTGGCAGACGGGTGCGTAACACGTGAACAATCTACCATGAAATGGGGAATAGCTCGCCGAAAGGCGGATTAATACCGCATGTGGTTGCCTCTCGCCTGAGGGGCATACTAAAGCCGGGGACCGCAAGGCCTGGCGTTTCATGAGGAGTTCGCGGCCTATCAGCTAGTTGGTGAGGTAACGGCCCACCAAGGCTAAGACGGGTAGCTGGTCTGAGAGGATGACCAGCCACACTGGAACTGAGACACGGTCCAGACACCTACGGGTGGC
>JAJXYI010000014.1 GCA_021780625.1 bacterium
CGGCGAGACCTCCGCTTCCGCGACGGGCCCCGACGGCGTGCTCTGGCGCACGGCACGTCCGGGCGACCGGGCGGACCGCGGTGCGTGGTGGACGCTCTACGGCGACCCGACCCTCGACCGGCTCGAGGCTCAGGTTCGGATATCCAATCAGACGATACGCGCCGCCGAGGCCAACTTCCGCGCCGCCCGCGCGGCGGTGACGGTGGCGCGCTCGGCGCTCTGGCCCACACTGGGTGTGAGTTCCTCGTTCTCTCGGTCGCATGCGTCGCGCACGGTCGAGAACTCGTCGGGCGTCCTGCCCTCGGGTGCAGGCGTGCCGGCCGTAAACACGTATTCGCTCCAGTTTGACGCCAGCTACGAACTCGACTTCTGGGGACGCGTGCGAAACGAGGCGGCGGTGAGCGCGGCAAACGCCCAGGCCTCCGCCGCGGACCTGGCGACCGCGCTGCTCAGCACCCATGCGGAGCTCGCGCAGGATTATTTCCAACTGCGGGCGTTGGATGCCCAGGCGCAGATCCTGGACGACACGGTTGCCTCGTACCGCGTGAGCTTGCAGCAGACCCAGGCGCTCTACCGGGCCGGTCTCGACTCCGAGGAGGAGGTTGCCCGCGCGCAGACCCAGCTGAACACGGCCATCGCCCAGGCCACGGATCTCGGCGTGGCGCGGGCCGCCTACGAACACGCGATTGCGGTGCTCATCGGCCAGCCGCCCGCGCGGTTCACGCTCGCGCCGGTGCCGTTGGCGGCCCGTCCCCCGACGATTCCGGCCGGAGTGCCGGCCGAGCTCCTGCAGCGGCGTCCGGACATCGCGTCCGCGGAACGCCGCGTGGCCGCCGCCAACGCCCAGCTTGGCATCGCGCGCACGGCCTGGTTCCCGCAACTCACCCTCGGCGCCGCCGGCGGATGGCAAAGCTCGTCTTCGGGCGAGTGGTTTGATTGGCCGAGCCGGCTTTGGTCGGTCGGTCCACAGCTCGCGACCGTCCTCTTCAATGGAGGTGCGATCAAGGCGGGTAACGAGGAAGTGCGCGCCGCGTACGACCAGGCCGCCGCCAACTATCGCCAGACCGTGCTGAGCGCATTCCAGTCGGTGGAGGACAACCTCGCCGCCGTGCGCATCCTCGAACGCGAGGCCAGCGAACAGCGCGTCGCCGTGGAGTCCGCCCGCCACCTGCTGGACCTGGCGAACACGCGATTCAAACTCGGCATCGACAGCTACCTGAACGTCATCACGGCGCAGACCGCCCTGCTTTCTAACCGCGAAACCGAGGTGCAGATCGCCGCCCGCCGACTGGTCGCGAGCGTCGCGCTCATCAAGGCGCTCGGCGGCGGTTGGAGCACCGCCGACCTGCCTGCGATCGGGCACAACTCGCACGGGATCACCGAATCAGGCGCGGCCCCTCGCCGCAAAGGGTAGCCGGAGCGCAGGTGCGGGACGGCGCCGAAGCCTCAGGCGTTCGTTTCAATGAAGGTACCGAAGCACCTTGAGTCTTCCTGGACTCAGAAAGCCGCGGACAATTTTCAAAATGCCGCTTGACTAGACTAACTAGTCAACTATTCGTTTCGGCCATGGGTAGAACCTCAGATGCCAAAGAGCGATTGATGGACGCAGCCCTCGACCTGATCTGGGAAGAGAGCTACGGGTCCGTCACGATCGACGACATCTGCAAGCGGGCCGAGGTGAAGAAGGGCAGTTTCTATTACTTCTTCAGTTCCAAGTCAGAGCTCGCGGTCGCCGCCCTGGAGCGCATGTGGCTGCAGTCCTGGAAGCCGAGCATGGATCAGCGGTTCTCGCCATCCATCGATCCGCTCACCCGGCTGACGGCGTACCTCGAATCCATTTACGATAAGCAAGTCGCCATCAAGCAAGAGCATGGCAAAGTGCTCGGCTGCCCCATCGTGTCGATGGGCACCGAGACCTGCACGAACGAGGAGTCCGTGAACGGAAAGATCCGAGAACTCCTGAACCGCAAGCGGCGCTATTACGAATCCGCGATCCGCGACGCTGTGGCCGAGGGGCTGATCGAACCCTGCGACCCTGCGGAAAAAGCAGTCGCCTTCGCGGGACTGATCGAAGGCATCGTCTGCCAGTGTCGTATCATGAATGATCCAGAGGTCGCAAAACACCTGCCCGAGATGGGCCTCCGCCTTCTCGGGGCCAAACAAACTGCTTCTGTCCCGGATAAAGCCTGATTTTTCGCTGCGCATCGCCACCCGGCATGCGCGTTTTTTAGAGTCAATTTGTAGCTAACCAGTCAACTATTCCAACCGCGCCGCGCAGGGCGCCATCCGCTCCCAACGCGGCGCGCGCAATTTCCCTCCCACTCCCATGCACACCCGACTCACAGCCAGCCACGCTCGGCGATGTACGTCCGCGTGACGCCGCCGGATCCGCGGTGCGCACCGTAGGCGCGCCCGCCCAGTATCGCAGGGGACTCCTCCCCTCGCCTCACCTCCGCCATCGCAGCCGCGCGCCCGCTCGTCTGCAACAGGGGTTTTTTGCGCCCAAACTTCCACGTCCCATGAGCACTCTCGCTTCCCATCCCGTATCCGTTGCCAATTTCGCGACCGACGTACTCGAGGCCTCGCTTCACCAGCCCGTGCTGGTCGATTTCTGGGCCGATTGGTGCGGTCCCTGCCGCGCCATGGCTCCCGCGCTCGACGAGATCGCCGCCGAGCGCGCCGGAGCCGCCGTGCTGGCCAAGGTCGACGTCGACGCCTCACCGAGCCTGCTCGCCAGCCACGGTATTCATTCCATCCCTACGCTTCTCATCTTCACTCAGGGCCGGGTCGTCGATCGCATGACCGGAATCTGGCCCAAGTCCGAGATTCTCCGCCGCCTCGACGTTGCGGCGGCCGCCGACCGGGCCGTTTCGTCCTGAACCATTTCACCCGCACCCTTTCCGCTTCAACCACACCACCCGATGCCCACCACGCACCACCAGCCCAATCCCAACCGCTCCCGCCGACGCTCGCAAATCCTCGTCGGGACCCTCGTCGCCGCGCTCGCCGTCGGACTCCCGCTCGCAGCGTTGTCCAGACTCCGCGCCGAACCGGCCGCCAAGCCGCCGTCCCCGCCGCCTCCCACCGTCATCGTGGCCCCCGTCGAGCGCCGCATGGTGACCGACTACGCCAAACTCATCGGCCACGTCGACGCCACTGAGACCGTCGATCTTCGTGCCCGCGTCTCCGGCCACATCGAGGCCGTCAACTTCCAAGCGGGGCAGCTCGTGAAGAAGGGCGACGTGCTCTTCACGATCGACCGCCGCTGGTACAAGGCGGAGTTCGACCTTGCCTCCGCCCGAGCGGAGGTGGCAGTCCGCGAGGCCGCCCGCGCCGAACGCCTGCTCGCCTCGTCCGCCGTCTCCAACGAGGAGGTCGAGGTCCGCAAGGCCGCCGCTGCCGAGGCGGAGGCCGCGCTCGAGATCGCCCGCCTCGACCTCGAGCACACGCTCGTTCGCGCACCGATCTCCGGCCGCGTGAGCCGCGCGCTCGTGACGTCCGGCAATCTCGTGTCGGGCACGCCCGGCAACGCCACGCTCCTCGCCACGATCGTCACGGTCGGCAACGCCTACGTGTACGCCGACCTCGACGAGGACACGCTCCTGCGCTTCACCCGTCTGGCGCGGGAGGGCCGTATCGTCACGCGCGACGGCCACATCCCGGCCGATCTGGAACTCGGCGACGAGTCGGGTTATCCGCGACACGGATACCTCGAGTCCACCGACAACCACGTCAATCCGTCCACCGGCACGCTCATGCTGCGCTTTGTGTTTCCGAACGCCGACGGTGCGCTGATCCCGGGCCTCTATGCCCGTGTGCGCGTGCCGGTCGACGCCCCCGCGCCGAAACTGCTCATCAGCGAGCGGGCAATCGGCACGGACCAGAGCCAGAAGTTCGTCTATGCCGTCGATCCCAACGACCACGTCGCCTACCGCACCGTGGAGCTCGGATCCGACATCGACGGGATGCGCGTCGTTAGGAAAGGACTCGCCGCCGGAGACACCATCATCGTCAGCGGACTCCAGCGGGTTCGCCCCGGCATGACTGTCTCGCCCGAGCCCGAGTCGGTCGCCGATGCCTCCCCAGATTCCGGACGCACGCTCGCCCTCGCCCGCTAAGCAGCCAATCCCACCACACCACGCCTGAGTGGGCCGCGCCCCGGCCGGCCCCCCTGGCCACCGCCTTGCCCAAATCCGTCCAGCCATGAATGTCTCAGATTTCTTCATCAAACGCCCGATCTTCGCAGGCGTCCTGTCGATCATCATCTTCCTCGTCGGGCTCATCGCGATGTGGCGCCTGCCCGTCAGCGAATACCCGGAGGTCGTTCCGCCGACCGTCGTGGTGCGCGCAAGCTATCCCGGCGCCAATCCCAAGACGATCTCCGACACCGTCGCCGCTCCGCTCGAGCAGGCGATCAACGGCGTCGAGCACTCGCTGTACATGTTCTCCCAGGCCACGAGCGACGGCGCGATGACGCTCACGATCACCTTCGCGATCGGCACCGACCTCGACAAGGCCCAGGTGGACGTGCAGAACCGCGTCGCCCAGGTCCTGCCCAAGCTGCCCGAGGAGGTGCGCCGTCTCGGCGTCACGACCGCGAAGGCCTCGCCTGACCTGCTGATGGTCGTGCACCTGTTCTCGCCCGACGGCCGCTACGACGACATCTACGTGCGCAACTACGCGACGCTCCAGGTGCGCGACGTGCTGGCGCGTCTCAACGGTGTCGGCGAGGTGCGCGTCTTCGGCTCCGGCGACTACGCCATGCGGATCTGGATCGATCCGAACAAGCTCGCCTCCCTGGGCCTGACCGCTTCCGACGTGGTCGCCGCAGTCCGCGAGCAGAACGTCCAGGTGGCCGCCGGCGCGGTCGGACAGGAGCCGACCGGACGCCACGTGGACACCGAGCTGCTCATCAACACCGAGGGCCGGCTCAAGACCGAGAAGCAGTTTGGCGACATCATCGTGAAAACGGGTTCGAATGGCGAAATCGTGAGGCTGAAGGATGTCGCCCGCATCCAGCTCGGAGCAGATTCCTATGCGCTTCGCTCCCTGCTCAACAACAAGGCCGCGG
>JAJXYI010000536.1 GCA_021780625.1 bacterium
TAGTCGGCGGCCAGCGCATCCATCAGGTGGTTCTTCATCAGCAGCGTCACGAAGGCGAAACTCCCGATCAGGTAGCAGCACAGGGGCAGGACGGCGTGGCGCGCCAGGTCGGCTGCCTTGGCCCAGGTGCCGAGGTCCGCGAAATTGTCGCCCACGAAACCTCCCATGGGAAACCAGCGCAGGCGTGCGGCGAAGAAGACAATGAGCAACGCGCCGAGCACGTAGCCGGGGACGGCGTATCCCATGAAGATCAGCACGGAGCTTCCGGTGTCGACCCAGGTGCGGTGTTTGAGCGCCTTGAGCACGCCCAGCGGAATGCAGACCGTGTAGGTAAGCACCAGGGTGATGAGCCCGTAGAACAGCGAGATGGGGAAACGATCCCACATGAGCGTCCACACCGGCTCGTCATAGCGGTAGGAGGTGCCCAGGTCTCCCCGGGCGACCTTTCCCAGCCACAGCACGTAGGCTTCGTACCAAGGCTTGTCGAAGCCGTAGTAGGCTTTCAGCTGGGCGAGTTGATCGGCGGACAGTGCCGAGCCCGCGCCATTCGTGCGCGAGGAGTGCCCGCCGATCGTCACACGCTGCGCCTGCATGATCGCCTGCTCCAAGGGCCCCCCTGGAGCGATGCGCGTGATGAAGAACACAATGAGGGTGATTCCGAAAAGGGTCAGTGGAATCAGCAGCAAGCGCCGCAGGAAATAGGCTCTCATGATGCTCGATGGCCCGGTAAACGTGGAAGTCTCCGCGAAGAAAGCAAATCCTGACTTGAATTGTCGACATTCGGTTATCGCGGCGGGTCCGGTCGCGGGGAGTCGTGCGAGGGTGGATACGCGGGCGGGCCGGCGGCGAGGACCTGGGCAGATACTGCCGCATCCGGCGCGGGCCGCTTTTGAGTGCGTGGTCCCTGTTCGCCACGAAAACTCTAAGGCGTTTATTAAAAAACAGAAAGGGAGGCATAAAAGCTCCTGGTACGGGACCTGCAAATCCCCGGGCTGATCAATCAACCTCAATTCATTGCGCCCATGTCCATCGACTCCGTTTCCAAGACCACTCCCTCGTTATTGGCCGCCGACACGAGCAGCTTTCAGAAAGCGCGGGCCGATTTCCAGGCGCTGTCGAGCGCGCTCAACTCCAAGGACCTGACTGGTGCGAAGCAGGATTTTGCGTCTCTGGAGAAGGATGCCCCTGAATTGGCCTCGGCGGTCGCGAATTCACCCGGTGCTTCGGGCACCACGGCGCTCGACAGCTTCAAGGCCCTCGCGAGTTCGCTGCAGTCCAACGATCTTGCCGGGGCGCAGAATGCGATGAATGCGCTTCAGAACAACGTTTCGAGCCAGGCGACGCTTCACCACGGACATCACCACCACCGCGCCTACACGGACAACGCGGCGGCGGCGCAGCTGTCGGGAATCACGGCCCCGGTCCCTGCGGCATCCGGCTCGTCGCTCAACGCCAGCGCCTGAGCCTGGCGCGTCCCGCTCCCTTTTCTCCGAAGATCGGGTCGCCGCGACCCGATCAGAACCCACAACGCTCCCACTCGTCATGTCCATCTCACCGCTCTCCTCCAATTCGCAGATCGGCCTCGGCGGTCTGCCTCAGTCGAACAATCTCCGCCGCAAGGATCTCAAGTCGCTCGTCGACGCGATCCAGTCGGGCGACATTAGCACGGCGCAGCAGGCGTTTGCGCAGATGCTCAAGGACTCGCCCAAACTCGCACAGGCGGTGAACGGCACCCAGTCCTCGTCGTCTTCGAACAACGCGAAGCTGTCCGCCTTCCAGTCGCTGTCGGCCGCGCTCAAGTCGGGCGATCTGTCGTCGGCCCAGAAGGCGCTCACCTCGCTGCTCAAGGATGCGCCGCCGACGGGCGATGGCCAGCCTGCCTACCACGCGCTGGCGGGTGCCTCGGGAATGTCCTGAGCGTACCGACCGGCGTTAGTCTCAGCTATTTCACTACGGAGGCCGCGGAATATCACGCCGCGGCCTTTGTGTTGTTGCGTATGCCGACGCAGCCGTGCGGGACATCCGGTCATTGTTGGTGCCACCATGCCCTGAGCTGATCGACGGCGTGGTGGATGGCGGGAGGGATGGAGTGGAGGAATTCGCGGGTCTGGTGCGGGAAGACGAACCAGCCCACGAGGAACAAGACGAGCAGCGCATAGAAACCGCCGCCACAGCAGCAGGGGCGGTGTCCGAGGATTTGATTTCGGGCGGCGCGAATCGGCCAGGTGAGGAAATGGCCCACCAAGAGGACCAGCAGGATGGCGACCCACAGATGGACGCCGGGCAGGCCGAAACCGAAGATCGTCCCTGTGAGGATCAGGGAAATCACGGCGACGAGGCAGGCCACGCCGAAGAGAGCCTCGATGATTCCGAGCAGGGATGCGGACGCCCATCCGTCGAAGCCGTGACCGGGGTGCTGGGCCCAATACTGATGCCAGTTCTGCTGGCACTGGGTGGCGCTGGCGCGGACTTCCCACTTCAGGTTGCGTCGCAGATCGCGCATCTCGCGCTTGAATTTCTTCCGCCAGGCGCGGCGCGAGGCGCGGTCGGAAAAGCCCTTTGAAGCGTTGTAGTAACCCTGGCGCGCGCGCCGGATGAACTCCTGGGCGGTTGCGGTGGCTCCGTGTGCGGCGGCCTTCTGGGCGGCGGAGTCTGCCTTCGGAATGATGAACATCAGCGCCAGGTAGGCGAGGACCCCGGTGCCGAAGGAGGCGATTGCGAGCACCACGAAGACGATGCGCACGAGCGTGACGTCGATGCCGGCGTAGGCGCTGATGCCGTTGCAGACGCCGCCGATCATGGCGCCCTCGTTGATCCGGTACAGGCGGCGGGTGGGTCCGGCGCCTTCGGCGTCGGTCCCCGGGGTGGGAGGCGGCTGTGGCCCGCCGGAAGACGAGGAGCCCGGGGGGGGCGTGCCGGCGTCGGCGGAGGCCGCATCGTTGGGATCGGAACTGTCATTGACCGGGCCCATCTCGGCGATGACGGCGGCGACTTCGCGGGCGGTGACGACGCTCTTGAAGGAGGAGAGCAGCGCCCGGAATTTTTCCGCGATCGCCTGCTCGATGTCGGCGATGATCTCGTCGCGGTCGGGATTGCCGGCGAGTTTTGCGGCGGCGGTCTGGAGATAACCCTGAAGCGCCTCGTAGCCATTTTCCTCGAGCTGGTAGGCGTTGCCGTTGAGGTTGACGGTGATGACCTTGTTCATTTGTGGGGGGCCTTGCCGGTGTGTCAGGCGCGGCCGAGGTTTTTTACGGTGTCGTTGATCTTGTCCCAGTAATCGGAGGTTTCGCGGAGCTGTTCGCGGCCCTTGGCGGTGAGCTTGTAATACTTTCGGGGGGGGCCGGCTTCGGACTCCTTCCACTCGTATTCAAGAAGGCCCTCGCGCCGCATCTTGCTGAGCAGCGGGTAGAGCGTGCCCTCCTGGGTCGCGAATTCGGTCGTGCTCAAATGCTTCAGGATATCGGCGGCGTAGACCTTGTCGGCCGCGATGATCCGGAGCACGAGGAACTCCAGAAGGCCCTTGCGGATGGCGGTGAATTTTTCATCGATGCTCATGGAGCGCAGTTCTGATAAAGCTTCCTTGGTTAAACAAGGTAGCGGTGAATAAAAAGGCGTCAAGCGGGAAACTTTGAGGAGGGCGGGGCGGGGTGGGTCGGGCGCGATGGAACTTTGCGGAACCCGGCGGGCGAAGACTTGTCGGACAGGCGCAGATCACGCCGTGCAAATGCGGCGGGATCGATTAGTTGAAGCTGGACCTGGCGGGGCTGCCTATGCAGCCCCGCCTTGGCGTTTATGGGGGCGTGCAGGGAAAATCCGGATACGCGGGGGGCTCAGGCCTTGCGGGAGAGGACCTGGGGGGCGGCCTCGAGCTGGCCGCGGGTGACGCCGAGCTGGTTGATGAGCCGGAGCTCGCGCCAGAGGTCGGCGCCGGAGATTTCGCCGGAGAGCAGCTGGCGGTAGCGTTCGAGGGTGCGGCGCACCTCGTCGGCGGGTTCGTCGACGAACTCAACGCGGAAGCTGCGCGCACCCAGGGCGAGGAACCGTGGGAGGAACTCGGCCCCGGTTTGTGCGCGGTTATTGAATACGGTGTTGCGGCAGCCGGCGTCGGCCTTGAGGGGGAGGAGCGCGCCAACGCGGTCGCGCAGCTCGACGCGGTGTTTCTCGCAGGGGCGGCCGCAGTCGTGGTAGTCCTTTCCGGAGGACAGGAAGGCGCAGAACACGCAGTGCTCCATGTGAAACATGGGCATGTGCTGGTGGAGCGTGATGTCGAACCAGGCGCCGGGGGCCGCACCTAGCAGGGCCTCGAGCTGGGCGACGTTGAGATCGTAGCTTGCGGTGACGCGCTCCAGCCCGTGCTCCTCGATGTAGAGGCGTGCCGAGAGGGGGTTGGCGATGTTGAGCGGGTAGTCGCCGCGGCGCCGCACTCCCTGGAAGAAGCGCAGGTGGTCGTAGTTGCGGATGAGATACCCGTCGGCCTCCGAGGAGAGCACCTGCCTGAGGATCCAGTCCTCGCCGGGCTTGAAGACGCGGGGGGCGGCGACCCAGATGGCGGAGCCGTCGGAGGGGCCGGAGCCCTGGAGGGCGCGGAAGCGGATCACGGCTTCGCGGTAGTGCTTCGGGTTTTCGAATTCGCAGTAGATGGTGCGCACGCCGGCCGCCCAGGCGGCGTCGATCTGGTGGGAGTGTCGGACCAGGGCGATGAGCTCGGCGGCGTGTTGGGCGGGCGGTTTGGGAGCGGGCGTGGAAAAGGGGGTGGCGGGGCGGGGGAGCAGGGTCCAGCGGCGCGGGTTGGAGCGCTGGCGTTCGAGTTCGGCGACGAGTTCGCGGCGCAGGCGATTGAGTTCGCTGACGGGGAGCATGAGGCCGGGCTCGAGGTGGGCGACGAGCCGGCCGAGGGCGAATGGGGTGCCTCCGAGGCGGCCGAGCTGGGTTTCGAGGCGCAGGGCGGTGAGGGGCTGGGTGGAGGCGGGCGCGAGGGCGACGGTGGAGGCGGCCTGAGCGATGGCGCCTTCGTTGTCGCGGGCGAACACGGTGAGGGGTGTGCCGGCGGCGCCGTGCGCGTCGAAGTG
>JAJXYI010000456.1 GCA_021780625.1 bacterium
CGGTGACGTAGGCGCTCGGCGTCGAGGTGTTCGTTCCCCCCGACGATGAGGAGCCGCAGCCCGCGGCGACGAGCGCGACGGCAAGGAGCGGAGTGACGACGGTCGATCGGGTCATTGGTTCCCCCACCGCCGCGAGCACGCCCTGCGGCGCGATGCCACACACGATAAGGCGGCGCGACGCGGCAGTCCATCGCGCAACAGGTTCGGGAGCCGGCAGGACTCCGCACGGGGGGCCCCGGGAGGGCGCCGCACACGCGAGGAGCACGCTCGCCACGGCGGCGAGCGCCCCCGGCGCCTCGGGGTCCACTGGCCGTCATTTCGCCCGAACGCCGCCAGGATCTTCGCGGCGATCTTCCCGAGGTTCTTCACGTCGTCCTCGTCGAGCACGCGCGCCAGGCGCTGGATCACCCGGTTGCGCGCAGTCTCCACCCTTCGCGCATGCGGTTGCCCGCGGCCGTGAGTTCGAGGGCGTACGGGCGGCGATCTTCGTGGCTGCGCCTCCGGCGAACCCATCCGCGCCCGATGAGGGATTCGAGGACTCGCCCGGTCAGGGTGGGGGCGGTGCTCGTAGCCCGGGCGAGCTGGGCCTGCGAGAGGTGGCGGTTGGCGCCGATGTGGCGGAGGAACTTGGCCTGCGTGCTCCCCAGATCGATCGCAGCGTAGGGGCCAGGCGCTGTTCAGGGTCATGGGACCTCTCCGTGAGCCAGGCGGCGTAGGGCACCGCGCGCAGCGTGCGGATTCCGGTCATGCCGATCGGCCATTCCGGTCGATGCCGATCACCCGTTCCGGCAACGCGATCACCCGGGGAGTGACGCCGCTGGGTAGGTCTACATCGCCGCCGGCGGCGAAGACGTCGTCGTCGCGCGACGTGGCGGCGGACGCGGCGTTCTTTCGCTGGACGCCGTCGGGAGGCGCGGCGGAGCTCCCGGCGCCCGCCGCGTAGCCGAGGGCTCCGGCAGACGAGATGCGCGCCGGCGCGGCGTCAGTGTCAGAGGGGTGTGCGATAGGGGAATCCGCGGGCGCCCGTCGGCGGCATACCTCGGGCGCACACTTCCATGACCGAGTTCGTATTCCAACTCGCAGTCGTGTTTGTCCCTGGCCTGATCTGGTCCAGCATCGTGGACCGGCTCTGCACCAACGCCCGTCCGCGCTCAGAGTTCAGCGCCGTCATCCGCGCCTTCGGATTCGGCATCGCTAGCTACCTCGTCTACTTCGTCATTGTCCGTCTCTGGTCCGGGTCGTGGCCGACGCTGCTAAATGGCGTCACGGCGGTGCCGGGCGCCGGCGACCTCCGCACGTTGCGGCCGCAGGACATCCTGTTCGCGAGCCTGCTCGCGACCGTGCTGGCGGTGCTGTGGTCGGCCGCGTCGAACCGGAAATGGTTCATGCGGTTCATGCAGTGGCTTGGCGTCACGAGGAAGTTTGGAGACGAGGGCGTCTGGGAGTTCACGTTCAACCAGGGCATCCCCTCGGTCGAGTACGTAAACATCCGCGATTTCGAGAACCACGTCACATACGCCGGATTCGTGAAGGCGTTCTCCGAGGGGGGCGACTTCCGCGAGATCCTGCTCGACCAGGTCCGCGTCTCCGATCTCGATAGCGGAACGCACCTGTTCAAGATGCCGGTGATCTACTTGTCGAGAAAGCGGGACTCGCTGCACATTGAGTTTCCGTTCAACCCGCAACCGCAGAAGCCCGAGGAGGGCGGATGTCCGACGACAGCAAGCGCGTAGTGCGGATCGACGAGGGGACACTCAAGAAGGGCGGGGTAAACCGTGAGTACCAGATCCCGCAGCAGCAGCGTCCGCCTGATCCGCCGCCGATGAAGCCGCCTTCGCCGAAGAAGTGAACGGGGCTTGCGATGGCTGGCGAACGCAAGGGGGGAGGACGCCTCAGCCCCGTGACGTCGATCCGGGACGGCGTCAACACGACCTACCAGATCCCGCAGCGGCAGCGACCGCCGGACCCGCCGCCGATGAAGCCCGGGCCGGCGAGGGATCCGCCCGCACCACCACCGAAGAAGGACTGAAGGGGGGTAACCGACCGGGGCCGGACGTCTGGCGAGGCCGATCGTCCGGCCTGATGCTCATCCGCTCACAACGGAGGGCGTCATGGCCGACCAGGACAAACAGCGCTGGACGAAGCTCGTCGCCGACTTCGAGTCGTGCGACCGCAGCCAGCGGGAGTTCGCCACCGCGGCGTCCGACGGAACCTCTTCGACCTACGCCGCGCCTCGGCCATCCAGAACTTGGAAGCCATCCAGCGCAAGGCCGCGTGATGAGATCCCTTTCAACCCATTCGGTGTTCTAGGGGGCGTTAGAAACGGCTCCGATACGACGAGCACACCAGCCGGATCATCCGCTCGTAGTGCACGTGGTCGCTCGTCTTTGGCGCGGGCGACGCACTCACCACGGTCACAGGGGACCCGTCGTTCCGGCACTCGATGACCGTGACGCCGATAGCGTCGAAGCCGTACTGCGGCGTCTCGGTGACCATCGGGAGGGCCGTGCTGAGCATCTCGACGACCTTCTCGGCGTCCTCGGGCTGGTCGTGCTTGTTCGTCTGGCGGCCGTCGCCGCTGGGCGTCTTGAAGGTCGAGGCCGCGTTGACCAACGAGTAGGAGACCGAGATGCAGTGCGGGGCGGCCTTCTTGGCCAGGTAGCCGGTGGCCAGGATCTCGGCGTGGAGGCGCGGCAGGGACTTCGAGTGCTCCGTCATGCAGGCCTTGGCCTCCATGGCGATCGCGACCTCGAAGACGTCGTCGCGGAGGTCCTCCTCGACCAGCGGGAGCTTCTTGAGCAGGGCGCGGTCAGCGGGTTCCAGGACGATCTCGTAGACATCAACCAGGTCGGCGAATGAGCGGCGCTTGGCCTCGGGCCGGGGCGGCTGGACGACGGTCACCACCAGATCGAGGGTCTTGTTGATCTTCCCGACCATCTCGTGGTTGATGCGAAACCCCAGCTTCCCTTCCGCTGCCCGCTTGCGGATCACGTCGCACTCGAGGAGAAGGTCGAAGAGCATCGTCCAGCAGGCGACCTTGGAGTGGCGATCGCTTCGGGAGTGGTACTGCCAGCGCGCGGCCGAGGCACCCCGCTGGGCAGGGACGGACATCGTTCGCGCCAAAATGGCTGGACCCCGCATGCCCCCCCCCTGTGTCGAGAACTCTTGTAAGTCTCGATCGCTAGGGCTCCGAACGCCAGCGAGGAATCCGGCCACCTCAGCGTCAGGGGGAGCGTGTAGGGTGTGCTCGTGAGTCGGAAAACGTCCGAACAGGCCTCCTGCGTGGTGGAGCAGCTCGTGCTCCCCGTGGGCATCGGCACCAATCCACGATCGCGGCGAAAGGCGCCGAAGAACCAGGACCGACGGTCGTTCAAGACCGCGGGCCTGTTCGCCGGGATCGGCGGGATCGAGTTGGGTCTGTCCCGCGCCGGTCACGAGGCGACCCTCTTCTGTGAGAACGATGCCTCGGCCACCGCGGTCCTGAAGGCCCGGTTCCCCGGCATCACCGTTCATCCAGACGTGCGTGAACTGAAGACCCTACCCGACGACGTGACGCTCCTCGCCGGTGGTTTCCCGTGTCAGGACCTGAGCCAGGCGGGGAAGACGGCCGGCATCGGAGGGGAGAAGTCCGGGTTGGTCGGGGAGGTCTTCCGGCTGCTCGAGGAGAACCGGGTCCCTTGGGTCCTGCTCGAGAACGTCCCCTTCATGCTCCAGTTGGCTCGCGGAAGGGCCCTGGCAGTCATCCTCGACGCCCTGGAGCGCCTCGGCTACCGGTGGGCCTACCGGGTGGTCGACTCTCGGGCGTTCGGGCTTCCCCAGCGGCGAGAGCGGGTGTTCTTCCTGGCGTCCAAGGAGGGAGATCCTCGAGAGGTACTGCTCTCCGACGACGTCGGGGAGCCGCCCCCCCTGGAGCGCGGTGACTTCGCCTGCGGCTTTTACTGGACCGAGGGCGTTCGCGGCCTGGGGTGGGCCGTGAACGCCGTGCCGACGCTCAAGGGCGGCTCCACCATCGGCATCCCGTCAGCGCCTGCGATCTGGATGCCCGACGGGACCATGGTGAAGCCCGACCTCCGCGACGCCGAGCGCATGCAGGGCTTCACGCCCGGCTGGACGGAGCCGGCCGAGCAGGTGGTCAAGCGCGGCTACCGCTGGAAGCTCGTCGGCAACGCCGTGACGGTGAATGTGGCCGAGTGGATCGGGGAGCGGCTCGCCATGCCGCGCCCCTTCGACCCTTGGGGCTCGCACCCCCACAAGTCGGGCAGCCCCTGGCCGCGGGCGGCCTGGAACATGGGCCACGGGAGGTTCGTAGCGCCCGTGTCGGCCTTCCCGGTTCGGCGCCGTCCGGCGACCCTCCACAAGTTCCTCAAGTACCGCCCCGACCTCCTGTCGGTGAAGGCCGCGGCCGGCTTCCTGTCCCGGGCCCGGACCGGCTCCCTGCGGTTCCCGCCCGGGTTCCTGGACGCCGTCGAGGCCCACCTCCGGCGAATGGAAGCGGCCGAGGCGGCGTGAAGCGGAGGCGGCGAGAGCGGCCTCTCGAGGTCGATCCCGCCACCTCGGCTCGGCTCGGTCGGGTTCGCCAGTCAGGCACGTCGGCCGAGCTGGCCGTTGCGGCCATGCTGCGAGAGCTCGGTGTCCGGGCCGGGAAGACGAAGCAGCGGCTGCCAGGGCGCCCCGACTTCGTGAACCTGAGCCGCGGGTGGTGCATCTTCGTGCACGGGTGCTTCTGGCATGCACACGACGGTTGCCCCAGAGCGACTCTCCCCAAGCGAAATCGTGGCTTCTGGCGCGTGAAGTTCAGGAACAACCGGCTAAGAGACGCGAATGCTCTTAGCCGGCTCAGGGAGCAGAGGATGCGCTCCCTAGTGGTTTGGGGGTGCGAGTTGGAAGAGACCCCTGCAGCTATTCTTCGAAAACTCCAACGCTTCCTCGATGCGGGACGTTGAGATGGTGTCAAACGACAGGGGGAATTGACCCCCAAACGACAGAACTTCTGACCCCCCTCCGCCGGGGTTAGTTCGCTGCCTTCTCGGACCTGCCCAGCAGGCCCGCCTTGCGCTTCTGCTTCAGC
>JAJXYI010000702.1 GCA_021780625.1 bacterium
TTGTGGTGCGGGCCGAGCCCTCCTTCAAGACGCCCGTCAGCTATGAGGAGGCCACCCGCCGCGCCGACGAGCTGCTCGCGAAGATGACGATCCAGCAGAAGATCGAGCTGATCAGCGGGCACCATTCGTTTTACACCAAGGGCTTTCCCGAGCTGGGCATCCCCTCGTTCTACATGTCGGACGCCACCATGGGCGTCCACATCCGGCCCAACATCAGCGGCTCGCTCGCGAAATCCACGGCGTTTCCGGCCTCGATCGGCATGGCCGCCACGTGGGACCCGCGGCTGATCGGTGAGGTGGGCCGCAGCATCGGCGAGGAGGCCCGCGCGGGCGGCATCGCGTTCCTGCTCGGACCGGGCATGAACCTGTATCGCCAGTCCCAGGACGGACGCAGCTTCGAGTTCTTCGGCGAGGATCCCCGCCTCTGCGCCGACATGATTTCTCACTACGTCACAGGCGTGCTCGAGACGGGCACGATCCCGACCCTGAAGCACTTCATCGGAAACGAGAGCGACTGGCACCGCCGCACCTCCGACTCCGTCATCGACGAGCGCACGCTGCACGAGGTGTACATGGTTCCCTTCCAGGCCGGCATCGATGCGGGCGCCATGGCGGTCATGACCGCCTACAACCAGCTCAACGGCGAGTGGTGCGGGCAGAGCAACGCCGTCATCCACCAGCTCCTGCGCAAGGATCTCGGGTACAAATGGCTCGTCATGACCGACTGGTGGTCCGTCTGGGACGCCGAGAAGATCATCAAGTCGGGCCAGGACCTGGAGATGCCCGGCGACAAGTTCATCAAGGCCGACGCCTACCGCCTCCTGAAGGAGGGCAAGGTGACCGAAGCCGAGATCGACGGCATGGCCCGCAACATCCTGCGCACCTGCATCGCGGCGGGGCTGATGGACCGCCCGGTGAAGGACACCTATTACCTCGAGCGTTATCCGGAGCATGCCGCGACCGCGCTTGAGACGTCGCGTGAGGCTATCGTCCTGTTGAAGAACAGCGACCACATGCTTCCGCTCCGCCGCGACGCGAAGGGCACGATCCTGCTGACCGGCACCTTCGTGACCGAGATGGCCCGCGGCGGCGGCTCGGCCCAGGTCGAGGGGTACGACAACATCACCATGCTCGACGCGCTGAAGTCCGTCTATGGCACGCGTCTCGAGTACGTGGAGAATCCGACCGACGAACAGATCCGAACGGCCGACGCGGTGCTTCTGAGCACCGGCACACGCGACACCGAGGGCGCCGACCGGCCCTTCGACCTGCCCGCGGACGAGGAGAAGGAGGCGGTCCGGGTGACTTCGCTCAACCCGCACACCGTCGTGATCGTGAATTCAGGCGGCGGCGTGAACATGAGCGCCTGGAACGACAAGGCCGCGGCCGTCGTCTATGCCTGGTATCCCGGACAGAACGGTAACCGCGCGCTGGCAGAGATCCTCTGCGGCGAGGTGAACCCCTCCGGCAAGCTGCCCATCTCAATCGAGCGCAGCTTCAGCGATGCCCCCGGCTATGGCACCACGATGCCCCCGGGCTCGAAATTCTACACCGGCTGGGGTCCCGACAACGACATGTCGCAGCCCATCCACAAGGTCGTGTATCGCGAGGGCGTGTTCATTGGCTATCGCTGGTATCAGGAAAAAGACATCAAGCCCCTCTATGCCTTCGGCCACGGGCTGTCCTACACGACCTTTGTGTATTCCAACCTCAGCGTGACGCCCGACCGTCTACGGCCGGACGGCCAGGTGACTGTCCAGTTCACGGTAACCAACACGGGCAAGAGCGAGGGCGCCGAGGTGGCTCAGCTCTATGTGGGGCAGCCCAAGTGCCCCGTGCCGATGCCGCGCATGGAGCTGAAGGGCTTCTCGCGTGTGATGCTTGCTCCGGGCCAGAGCCAGGTCGTGACGCTGCGCCTGCTGCCGAGCGATCTCGCCTACTGGGACGTGGCGTCGCACGGCTGGAAAACCGCCCCGGGCCCCGTGCGGCTGTACGTGGGTGGAGCCTCCGACCAGATCTCGCTGGAGGGCGGTTTCAACCTGAAGTGAGCCATCCCTGCCTCGCCTGAGCCTGGATTCGGTAGAGGAAACGAACAGAAGCCTACGAAGGTAACGAAGTATCGAGAGGCGGATGGCGCCGGGGTTGGCAGGGCCGAGTCGATGGTTGAAGATTTTCCAAGCCCTCGATGCTCCTGCCCTTGATGTCTGCCCACCAAACCGCTCTTCGTTCCCTTCGTTGGCTTCTGTTCAGCGAGTTATTTGGGCTGAATTCCCGGGGCGGACCGGCCGAGCTCGATCACCATGTCGTATTGGTGATCTGAATTCGTGAAGCCGGCCTCGGTGAGCAGGGGCAGCACGGGGCTGTCGGCCGGCTCGTTGACGATGCCGAGGCTGACGTACCGGTTCTGGAGCGCTTGGATCATGGCGGTGGACGCGCCCGCAGTTTCCCCGTGCAATCTCAGGATCCTCGCGGCGAGGTTTGGCACGTTGACGCAGACCGCCCAGGCGCGTGCGCCGTCAACGGAGAGTTCAAAGCCCTCCGTGCCCGTCCGCGCGAGCACGCTGGCACGGCTTCGCTGCCAGCAGGCATCGACATCGAACAGGCCGGGCGCGCGTGCGAGCGCCGCCTCGGGGGAGATCGACTCGAGCCGGCCCTGCGGCCTGGCGGGCGGATGATCCGCGAGCATGCGCCAGGTCAGGACCAGCACCTCGCGCGTGGAGCGAAGTCCTGCGCCCTCGTAGGTGCGGCGGGCCCGGTCGTTTCCGGCGAGCACCTCCAGGCGAAGGCGGCGGGCCCCGGCAGTGGCCGCGCGCCGGATCATCTCCCGCGCGAGCAGCGAACCGAGCCCCTGGCCGCGAAAGGCGGGCACGACCCCGAAACCACCGCACCAGGCCTCGTCGCCGCGCAAGGCGACCAGAACCAGTCCTGCCGCCTGGTCGCCGCGCCTCAGCGTGAACGACACGTCGAGCGCGATCGACTCCTCGCGGACCCGCCGGGCGAGCTGAAAGGCGTCGGTGGCCGCCGGATACGGATAACCCTCGTAACCGGCCGTGAACACCCGCGCGAGATCGCCCAGCGATGACTCGCAGGCGTTGTGGAGCGTGAATTCGTCGAGATTCGGCATCGTCTGGAATTGGCAGCGTGCAGGGCCGTTCAACCTGTATTCAGCAGGGGAAGCGAACGAAGTTCACCAGGAACCACTGAACCCCAGGGGTGAAGCGCCCGGGCCCTGATCTGTGTGTTCGATCAACGAGGTTCATTCCTTGGTTGTCGTCGTTTTCCGCTGTTAACCGCGTTTGTCACGCCTGAACGGGCCGGCGCGCGGCGGTGTCGAACACGTGTGAGAGGCTTGCGGTGAGATGGCTGGCGGTCATGGGGCGGAAGGCATCCTCGTCGAACGGGCGGTATTCGCGGCCGCCTGGGTTCCGGAACCAGCCCTCGAGAACCTCCTCCGCCAACCGGTCGATGTCCCCGGGGCCCGAGAAGGTCCAAAGCCTGCCCGCCCCGACGCTTCGGGTGAACGTGGAGACGAGGCTGTCCTGGTGAAACACGAGGAGCATGGGCCGGCGCGCGAGGATGTAGGGGAAAATCTTGGACGCGGAATACGTCGGGTCGTTGGAGCCCACTCCGATGAGGGCGTCGGCGTGCGTGAGGTAGTGCAGGGCGTCGAAATAGGGCACGCGGTAGCAGTGCTCATGGACATAGTCGGCCACGCCGACCTCGCGCGCGACGGGCATGGCCCACTCGTGTCCGAGCGGGGGCGGGGCGTAGTCCGTGCCGATGAAATGGAAGCGGTGCCGGCGGGCGGACTCGGGGTCGGTCTGCAGGTGGCGCTTGAAGGCGCGGAAGATGACGTTCATCGCGAACCGCATGTCCGGACCGCAGCGGCCTGTGTAGACGTGGTGGAAGTTGCCGTCGGAGAAGTCGACGAGCGGGGCGGCGGGCTTGTGCCTGCGGGCGATCTCGAAATCGGCCTCGGAGGAGCCGAAGGGCAGGACGGCCACCGAGGCGGCGTCGAACCACGGATAGTAACGCGCGAGCATGGGGCCGTAGGACTGGGACACGGCGATAACCCCGGACGCCTCTCGCAGGACCCGTTCCTCGTGGCGGCGCGCCGTGAGCTGGCTGAGCGTGAACTTGAGCCGGCCCCCGGGCGGACGCGTGCGGGTGTCGCGGTAGTAATCGTTTCGCCAGGGGTCCTGGTAATCCAGCACGAAGGGCACGCCGAACCGGCGCTTCCAACGCGGGCCCAGCGTGAATGCGCTGAACTGGGTCGTGGTGAAGAACACCAGGTCGAAGCGTTCGCTGGACAGCAGGCGCTCGCCCGCCGCCGCCAGGGCCCGTCCGCAGCGCCACCACAAGTTCCCGACGCCGGCCCAGCGAGTCCACGCCGGCGGGATGCCGCGCACCCGCACAACCCGGATGTCGGAGGGATAAGTCTGCTCCAGAAGTGGGTCGATGACCGCGCCCTCCACCGATTCGGGGGCGAGCGCCAGGACGACCGGCTCCCAGCCGTGTTCCCGGTAGTAGGGCAGACCGAGGCGCGCACGCTGAAGGTCGGGCGCATTCACGGGAGCCCAGTGGGGGGATACGATGAGGACTCGGCGCATGGGTCGTTCGGGGCGTGGCCTGGCTCGGGGAGCGGCCGGGCGCAGACTGGACCAGCAATCCGCGCGCATCTCAAGCCTTTGAGCTTTCAGCGAAAAAGGCGAAGGCCGCCCCCCTCGAGGGGAGGCGGCCTTCGGAATGAGTGTCGCGTCAGGAGGACGTGATCCTGAACGGCAGCACGACGGGCGTGGCCACCGGCTTCCCGTTGAGGGAGGCCGGTTCGAACTTCCACTCGCTCACCGCGGTGCGGAGAGCGCTCGCGAGGTCGCTGTCGACGTCGGCGGGAACGCTGATGTGACTCGGCGTTCCCGTGGCGTCCACGACGAAGCGGACCTTCACGACGGTGGCGGAGGTGTCGCCCCGGATTTCCGGGGAGACGACGGCGACGGGCTTGGGTAGCGCCGGCCGTCCGGCGTAGGCCTCGACGTAGGACCGCTCGTACGTCGTCGCCGCGTG
>JAJXYI010000509.1 GCA_021780625.1 bacterium
CTCGCGCGGCGACCTGGTCTTCAGCCTGAGCGGCGAGTTCCTCGGCATCATGGTCAATTCCGACTACTGCGCCGTGCTGTCGGCGATCAAGCCGGCGCGCACCCTGACGCTGCCCGACACTTCCGGTCAGGGCACGGCGCGACTCTTCTCGGAGTTCGGCGCGCGCATCCAGGCGATGCCGTTCCGGATGCAGTGACGACCGGCGCGCCCCGGAGCCGCGAAAACGCGTATCCGGGGCGACGGTACATTGGCATCACGTGACCGCGGGCAGGTGGCGGAGCGCCTCGTCGATCGCGGCGTCGGGATGCTCGTAGTCCTCGAGCTTGCCCGAGAGGTAGGCGTCGTAGGCACTCATGTCGAAGTGCCCGTGTCCGCTGTAGCAGAACACGATGCACTTCTTATCGTTGCGCCTTGCGCGGTCGATGGCCGACCGGATGGCGTGGGAGGTCTCGGGCGCGGGCACGAAGCCCTCGGTGGATGCGAACTGAATGGCCGCCTCGAAGACCGAGTTCTGCGGATAGGCCTCGGCGCGGATCAGGCCGAGCTTGGTGAGGTGCGCGATGATGGGCGCGGTGCCGTGGTAGCGCAGCCCGCCGGCGTGAATGCCGGGAGGGACGAAGCTGTGGCCGAGCGTGTACATTTTCACGAGCGGCGTGAGCTTGGCGGTGTCGCCGAAATCGTAGGCGTAGACGCCCTTCGTGAGCGACGGGCAGGCCGAGGGTTCCACGGCGATGATTTCGAGTTCGGGGCGCTTCAGCTTGTCGGGAATGAAGGGCAGGCACAGGCCACCAAAATTGCTTCCGCCGCCGACGCAGCCGATGAGCACGTCGGGCTTCTCACCGGCGAGTTCGAGCTGACGTTTGGTCTCGAGGCCAATGACCGTTTGGTGAAGCAGCACGTGATTGAGCACGCTGCCCAGGGTGTACTTGGTGTCCGCGTGCGTGGCGGCGTCCTCGACGGCCTCCGAGATGGCGATGCCGAGGCTGCCGGGGGTATCGGGATGTTCCGCGAGCACGGCCTTGCCGGACTGGGTGCGTTCCGAGGGGGAGGGAAAGACCTCTCCGCCCCAGATGTGCATGAGCGAACGGCGGTAGGGTTTCTGGTGGTAGCTGGACTTCACCATGTACACCGTGCACTGCAGCCCGAAGACCTTGCAGGCGAACGCGAGGGAGGAGCCCCACTGGCCGGCGCCCGTCTCGGTGGAGAGCCGGCGCACGCCCTCGCGCTTATTGTAGTAAACCTGGGCGAGCGAGGTGTTGAGCTTGTGGCTTCCCGACGGGCTGAGGCTCTCGTTCTTGAAATAGATGCGGCAGTTGGTCTTCAGCGCCTTCTCGAGGCGGACGGCCCGGACGAGGGGCGTCGGACGCCAGATCTTGTACAAGTCGCGCACCTCGGAGGGGATCGCGATCCAGCGGTCGCCGCTCATCTCCTGCTCGATCAGCGCACGCGGGAAGATCGGGGCCAAGTCGTCGGGCCCGAGCGGCTTGCCCGTGCCGGGGTGGAGCGGCGGAGGGAGCGGCTCCGGAAGGTCGGCCAGCACGTTGTACCAGGCGGAGGGAATCTCGTCTTGAGGCAGGTGAACGTATTCGGGAGGCATGGAGTTGAGGGGTGAGCGGGGTCGCCGCGCCCGGGGATAGGGCACGAGCGAGCAAAACCATCACCCGGTCCGGGGCAATCCCGATCCGAGTCCGTTCAGACGCCGGCGGGGACCTCGTGCAGATCCACGAGCAACTCGTAGTCGACCAGCACATACGCCAGCCGGCCGGAATGGTCGCGTAGCCAGCCGCCGGTCTTGTCGCAGCGACGGACAATGATGTGGGCCGGCTTGTGATCCAGCACCGCCATGCCGTGCGCCTTCAGGTCCGAAGCGACGTCGTGCGTGATCTGTGCCATCTCGGGCGCGGACATCAGCCCCCGCATCCCCGCAGTGCTCACGTCGATGCCCTTCACCCAGCCAAACAGCTCGAAGTACGCGCGATGCGGATCCAGGTCGATGTGCACGTGGTCGGCATCCTGCCACTGCTCGACTGCCCCGCGCTCCAGGGAGGCGGCGACGCCGTCGCGACCGAGTTGCCACAGCGCATGGTGCTCGGGGGGGCTGTAAATCGCGAGCGGCGCCTTCGTGTGCACGCGTGGACCGCGGCGGCTGTTGCGCAGGCGCTCGACCCGGCCGAATTCCTCGTAGGGATTGTTGAACCGCATGCTGGCCATCACCTGGGGCGGGATGTGCTGGACGAACGAGGCGCCGGCGTAGAGCGGGACCTCTTGGGCGAAGCGGCTGACCTTCACGACCAGCTCCACGGGCCGCCCCCCCACTCCCGCGGCTCCATACCGATAGACGGTGCCTGTGGACTGCCCCAACCGCTCCCCCTGCCGGTAAAACCGCCCTCCCTCGTACCACGCGCTCGGGACCAGCGCTGCGAGCACCGGCCATCCATGATGCGAGACCAGAAGCGTTCCCAGTCCCGGATCGTCGAACACCGCATAACGAACGCCGTACACCTCAGCGGTCTTCACCGCCGGCAGCCGGGAAAACAGCAGCCGTCGCGCAAGCGAGTCGTGCCCCTCCGCCTCCTGGCGCGCCGCAGCCGTCAGCCCGCACGCCTGCCGCTCGCTCTCCCCACAGAAACAGTGGGGCCCGCAGGGCCACGTGTCGTGGCCAGGCCAGAAATCGCTCGCGGATGCGGGGGGTGCGCCTTCCATCTTGCTCGGATTCGGATCCTCCCGCTATGGCCTAACGTGACAATTGAAAAGCTCCGTCAGCAGACCGCGTTTTACACGGAATAAATTCTGATTATCATCTCACCCTCAATGACCGCCTCCGAGAAGCCGACCGCAACGCAATATCACGTCGACGCCGACATTTCCCAGGACATCGCCAAACTCACGCATCGTCTCGATGAGATCATCCGTGAGCAGGCGGGGGCGCGGTTTTTCGAGAAACTCGCCAGCATCCGGCGTTTCGCGATCACGAATCGCAAGGCGCACTGGCACGATCTGACCGGGGTGATCGGCCGCCTGAGCGTGGCGGAGGCCTACGACGTGGTGCATGCGTTCAGCCTGTTTTTCCAGCTGGTGAACCACTGCGAAGAGCAGGCTCGCCTGCGGCACCTGCAGCGCAACCCCGAGCCGCCGATGTCGGTGGCGAAGCTCTTCGCCGAACTGCGCGCGGCGGGCGTGAAGCCGGCCGATCTGCAGCGCTGCCTGGACGAACTCGAGATCCAGCCTGTGCTGACCGCCCACCCGACCGAGGCGAAGCGCCGCACGGTGCTCGACCACATCCACCGCCTGAACCGTCCCGATGCGGACGCGGACGAGGTTCTGGAGACCCTCTGGCACACCGAGGAGGTGCGCCAGGAGCGGGTCACGCCGATCCAGGAGATCGCAAATGCCGCGTTCTTCTTCGAGCACGCGATCTTCGATGCGACGACCCGGTTCTACCAGGACTTCGACCAGGCCCTGGCCCGGCAATTTCCGACCGTGAAGCGCAAACGCGCCTTTCTCACCTACGCGAGCTGGGTGGGAGGCGACCGCGACGGCAACCCGTTCGTCACCCCGGAGCTCAGCCGCACGGCCGCGGACTGGTATTCGCGGGTGGCCTACTCCCATTATGAGAAGGAGTGCGCGATGCTCGTTCGCGAGGTGACGCACGCCGACAAGGACAACCACCCGAGCACCCTCGCCGAGCCGGCTTCGGAGTACCAGCCCTTCGAGCGTCTGCGCGCCCGCATGGTGACGCTGCGCAAGCAGCTCCACGAGCGCACCGCCGACATCACCAAGGTGCGGCGCGAGCTGCTCGCCATCCGAAACGACCTGATTTCGCGCAAGGCCCATCGCGCCGCCAACGGGCGCATCGCGAACCTGATCCTCCAGATGGAGATCTTCGGACCGCACCTCGCGGAGCTCGATTTCCGCGACCACAGCGAGCGGCTCTCCTCAGCCGAGCTCGACGTGCTGTCCGAGCTCGATGCAATCGCGTCGATCCAACGCATGCGCGGCAAGGCCGCGGCCAACCACTTCATCCTGTCGATGACGAACGGCCCGGAGGTCATTCTCCGCCTGCTCGAGCTCGTACGGCGTGCGGGCCTGAAGGACATCGACCTGGTGCCGCTCTTCGAGACAATCGAGGATCTGGAGGCGTCGACGACGATCCTCGAGGCGCTGTGGTCGGACAAGGCCTACCGCAAGCACCTCGCCCGGCGCGGCAACCTGCAGGAGGTCATGGTCGGCTATTCAGATTCGAACAAGGACGGCGGATACCTCGCCGCGAACTGGCACCTGTACAAGGCGCAGAAGGCCATGGCGATCTCCGCCCAGAAGGCGGGCATCAAGCTGCGGTTCTTCCACGGCAAGGGCGGCACGATCGATCGTGGCGGCGGCGCCAGCCACCGAAGCCTCCGCGCACAGCCGCACGCCGCCGTGGGCGGCCGCATCCGAATCACCGAACAGGGCGAAGTCGTCTCCCTCAAGTACTCCCATCCCGCCATCGCCCAGCGCAACCTCGAGCAGCTCACCTCGGCCGTCATCGCCGCCGCCTGCCTGCCCCAGCCCGAGGAGATCGAGTCCCGTCTCGGCGAGTGGGAACCCGCACTAAACCGCGTCTCGGAGCTCGCGACCGAACATTATCGGAAGCTGGTCTACGAGACCCCCGAGTTCGTCGAATATTTCTGGGAGGCCACACCGATCGACCTCATCGAACACCTGCGCCTGGGCTCCCGCCCGACTCGCCGCCAGTCGACGCGCGACCTGAGGCAGCTGCGTGCGATTCCGTGGGTCTTCGCCTGGACGCAGTCGCGCCACCTGCTGTCGGCCTGGTTCGGCCTGGGCCACGGGTTCGCCGCGTACATCGCGGAGACTCCCGGCGGCGCGGAGAAGCTGCAGGAGATGTATGTGAAGTGGCCCTTCTTCCGGACCCTCATCGACAATGCGGAGATGTCGCTCGCAAAGGCGGACCTCGACATCGCCCGCCGCTACGCCGCGCTGGTGCGCTCGACGTCGGTGCGCAACGAAATCTTCGGACGTATCGAG
>JAJXYI010000650.1 GCA_021780625.1 bacterium
GAGGGGTTTCACGGTCACTAGGTCCGTAGATGATCGACTGGAGGACGCCCCGGAACGGCGCATGGCGATCACGGTGTTCTACTCAGTCATGACCAATGTATGGTTCGGCAGGAAGCTGCACGGAGAGATCGTCTTTAATGACTGCCTGGTCTCTCAGCTCTGCAACCTGAGCGATTGCGCCCAACTCAAGGTGTCCGTCAAGAACAGTAGGTATTACGGGCTGGTGAACGTCTCTTCGGCAGATGGCATGCGGTTGGAGGAAGGCGACCTCTTGGGTTCCAATGCGAAGTCGCCCAAGGTGCGCGAAGAGGAACTCACCCGGATGGACTATCGAAGCAAGCCGGCTCGGCTCGAGTTGGAGAGCTAGCGCGCACCCGGGCCGCATACCAGGTGCTCGAGCACGGCCATTCGCATCGATACGGCCCGGTCGCTCTGCGCGAACATCCTGATCCGGGGGTCCCGGCGAGCCCCGTCGTCGATTTCGTCGATGACCGGCAACGGAGATAGCACGACTCCCGACGGCGGCATCGTCGAGAGGACCGCGCCCGTGACGCGCAGGGTGCCGCGCAGGTCCTCGGGGATTGCCTTGTGCGGAATGCCGGCGACGTAAAGGACGTCGACGTCAGACAAGTCGGCGAGCGAGCGGCGTTCCGCGGCCGGCGTCCCGAGCGCGGCGAGGTCCCCGTCGTCGGTCAGTTCGGGAACGGAGATGAGCGAGAGGCGCCTCGGTGGCCGCCTCGCCAGCAGTCGGAGCAGGCTGCGAGAGGCCCGAAGCCGCAGGTCGCCGCAGATGGCTACGTGACATCCGCCAATCGGGCCGACTTCCTCTTCTATCGAGAAGAGGTCGATCAGAGCCTGCGTTGGATGCTCGGCATGCGGGCCGGCGTCGCCCCCGTTGACGAGCGGGGCCATGCAGAAATCGGCGACCATCGCGATGGGCTGGCAGAGTCTTGCCACGACGACCGAAGCCATGCCGGATATGACCCGGATCGTGTCGGACACGGTCTCGGCGACGGAGCGTTCGTTCGCGCGTCGCTCGGAGACCAGCGCCGTCTGCCAGCCGAGCCTGGCTGCGGCGGCGGTGAAGCCGACTCGCGTTCGAAGGGACGCATCGAGGAACACTAGCCCGAGTAGCCGGCCGTTCTGGCTGCACGAGGCGGAATGGTTCCTCTGTCGCTCGAACTCGCGCGCTCGGGCCAGCAGGTGATCGACATCGCCGTCACTGAGGTCGTCGACGTATCGCAGTCGGCCTGGTTTCGGAATTTGTGGAATCACGTTCAGACTACCCTCGGCTGGCGGTTATTCCGGGCCGCGAGACCCGCGGCAGGGTTCGGCGCCGGAACTCATGCTATAGAATCGGCCGCGAAGAGACCAGGCGATTCTGGGCGGGACCACAGCGGGAGTCCGAAATGCCGAACTCGGAAGTGCCGTTCGATCAGGCGCCTGTCGGACGCAACCAGACCACGCGGGTGATCCTGTCGCGGCGCAGCGTGCGGGAGGGGTACGAACCACGCCCCGTCCCCGTCGAAGTCGTCGAGGAGATCCTCCGGTGCGGCCTCGCGGCCCCTTCCTCGAAGAACGCGAGGCCGTGGCGGCTGCATGTCGTAACGGACCCACTACTGCTGGGCGAACTGGCTGACGCCATGATGACGGCCAAAAGCGCGGACAGCTACGTGCCGAAGGACCCGCTCACGGGCCGGCCCCGTCCAGACTGGCCGTCGTCGGTCGCCGAGTCGGCCGCAGTGCTTCGCTCGGTGCCGCTGGGGATCTTCATCGAGAATCTCGGTCCGTTCAGCAAAGGACGGGAGGTTCTAGCCTCAAGAACCGAAGAGATGCTGCGCGGGTGTCTCGTCAGCTACACGATGGAGATTCTCGGCATCGGGGCCGCGATGACGAACATGCTGCTCGCGGCGAGTTCACTCGGGGTCCAGTCCCTGTTCATCGGCGATGCCTGCGTGGCCGAGACGGTCATCGCTGCCCGGCTGGGAATCTCCTGCGATTTGGTCGGGGCCATTGCACTCGGTTACAGCCAGTCCCCTATTCCGCCCGGCCGGGTGCACTACGGCGTGTCGGACGAGACACGAGTCGTCTGGCACCGCCCCCATGAAGTCTGAGAGCGCCCGGGCGAAGCGCTGGGGGCACGGCATCGGGTCCACATGTTCTGGGCTGGACGGTCATTCTCGAAGGGGAGGTGCGGATGAACGGCGACGGACACTACGCGGAGGACTTGGCAGACGATCTTCATGCCGCGGGGAAGAACGAGGAGCTGCTGGCGCTCGCGAAGAAGTTGTGGCCGACGAGCAGCTCTGACCCGCTGCCTGATGGCGTGGCTGAGGTGTGCCGGCTCGCGAGGGTGGCCGCCTTGAGACTGCGGGACTCGCCTCCCGCGGGCGGTCCCACTTCGCCTGAGTTTAGCGTGGAGGTTGATCTTTGGGAAGCTCACGGCCTGACGGCCGCAGTCCTGAGTCACGCGACGCACGTTGTGGCGGGGTTCCTTCTGCCGCGCTTCTATACCCTATGTGACATGGGAGCCTTTTCTGCGGCGCGGGAGGTGGTGGACGACATGCTGCGCCTGGTGGCGCCAGGGTCTGACCAGCGTCCGTTCGAGAGGGTCGTCCGCCGTTTTTGCAGCGAGAAGCGAGCCTATTCGTACTTTCTAGAGGGGCGTTTCGCCGATGCGTTGCAGTGCTATCACGAGGCCTTGGCACATACGACGCCGGGCATGCGGGCCGCTCTCAAGGTTCAGGGCGGACTGGCGCTGACTGAGTTCATGGCCTCCGCCAGGGGTAACGAGAATCGCGAGAAGCTCCGCGACACCCTGCAGATTGTGGCCGCGGACGCGCAGGTAGGTGGCTTCCCGGATGTGGCGGAGTGGGCTACCCGCAACCTGGCGCAGGTAGACGCAGGGACAGCCGACGCCCCGATTCCGTTCGAGTTGACCTGATGCCGGCGGTTCCCAGACCCCTACTCGAAGGGAGGCAGCAATGAACGGTGGCGGTCACGAGTTGGAGGAATTGGCAGGCCAGCTATATGCCGCGGGGAAGAATGAGGAACTACTGGCGCTCGCGAAGAAGTCATGGCCGACGAACAGCGCCGCCCCGCTCCCTGATGGCGTGGCCGAGTTGTGTCGGCTTGCGAAGCTGGCCGCGGTGAGACGGTGGGAAGCGGCTCGCGGCGGCGGACCCGGCCCGGAGGACGCTCGGTTGCAGATGGTGGTCTGGGAGGCCCACGGCCTGACGGCCGCGGTGCTGAGTGACTCGACGCACGTGATGGCGGGGCTCCTTCTGCCCCGCTTCTTCGACCTCTGCGGGAAGGGGGCGTTCTCCGCAGCGCGGGAAGTGTTGGACGACATGCTGCGCCTCGTGCATGACGGGTCTGACCAGCGCCCGTCCGCGGAGTATACCCGCCGTCTGTGCAGCGAGAAGCGAGCGTATTCGTACTTTGCAGAGGGGCGCTTCTCTGACGCTGTGACGAGCTATCACGAAGCCTCGGCATATACGACACAAGACCCGCGTGCCGCGCTCAAGGTCGAGGGCGGACTCGCGCTGGCTGAGTTCATGGCCTCCGACCGGAGGATTGATGACGTCAAGAAACTCCGCGGTACGTTGGAGAAGGTGGCGGCGGCTGCGAACACCGGCAGCTTCCCGGACGTGGCGGTGTGTGCAACCCGCAATCTCGAGAAGATAGTCGCGGGGGCAACCGGCACCCTGGTTCCGTTCGAGTTAACCTGATCATCCCGACCGCGGAGGAGCGCCCGCACTCCCGCGCGGGTGCTCTAGGACACGAAGGCCCAGGCGAGACCGCAAGCCAAGCGCAGACGATGGCGAGAACCAACGCATTCCTGAGCGGCGTCATGAGGCTCATCCGAGGCGAAACCCCGCCCGTGCCTGCCTCCCAGAGTTTCTCCGTGCGACTGGACCGCACCGCTGGGGGCGTGTTCGCGCAGGTGTGGTTCTTGACTCGCGGCTGCACCTGGGACCGCGCGGGCGCCTGCACGATGTGCAATTACGGGCACGAGTCGGCCGTCGCGTCGGAGGGGATGGTCGAGTCGGTGCGGCTGGCGCTAGAGTCCATTCCGGGGCCGGTCGACGAGTTGCTTGTGTCGCCGTCGGGCAACATGCTGGACCCCGTGGAGGTACCTGACGCGGCTCGACGGGCGATCTACCGGCACATGGCTTCGTTCAGGGCACCGAAACTCTGCGTCGAGACGCGGGCGGAGACAGTGACCGTGGAACTGGTGGAGGAACTGGCCAACGCCTTCCCCGGGAGGGGCGTCGCGGTCGAGGTCGGCCTCGAATCGAGTTCGCCGTGGGTCCAGCATTACTGTATCAACAAGTCGATCACCCAAGAGTCCTTCTGCGCCGCCACCTCCGTCCTCACGGCACACGGCATGCGCAGCTACGCGAATGTGTCGCTCGGGGCCGCTTTCTTGAGTGACGCCGAGGCCGTCGAGGACGCCTGTAGGTCGGTGCGATGGGCGCTACTGAACGGAGCGGATCTGGCTGTGGTGTTCCCCATGCACGTCAAGCCGCGCACGTTGCTGGCGTGGCTTCACCATCGAGGGCTCTATCACTCGCCGTCCCTGTGGTCCCTGGTCGAGGTACTCAACGGTCTCGAACCGGAAAGTCTGCCTCGGGTCAACATCTCATGGTACAGGTGCGACTACGGTTCCTCGGAGGCCCCGCTACGTTCGCCGACGACATGTCCCCGCTGCCAAGGGCGAATGCTGACGCTCTTGGATCGGTACCGCGCCGAACCCTCCCAATCCACTCTCTGCGAGTTGAATTCAGAAGAATGCGAATGTAAGGAAGTGTGGCGTCAGCAGATTGCGGTGGTGCCCAGCCCGGCTCTTCCCGACAGGGTTCTTCATCACTACGAGTGTCTGGCGCATTACTTTGGTTTGTCGGAGTGGTGGACTGCGCACGGCGAAGAGATCCGAGCTTCTGCGTTGCAAGACTACCCGACCTTATCCTGTTCAGGCACTCGGAGATCAGATGTCGAGCTTCTCGAACCCCGTTGA
>JAJXYI010000468.1 GCA_021780625.1 bacterium
GGCGATGGCGCGCAGGCAGCGCGGGAAAATTTCCCGGAATCCAAACCGGCATTACAGCGGCTTCAGCGTCACCAGGCACACGTCGTTTTCGCGCAGTGGGAAGCTGCGCTCGAAGCGCCCGTCGGCACCGACCTCGACGATCTGCCGGAGCAGCGGGGCTCCGTTGTCGGTCTCGCGGATGAATTTGACCTGGGCCCGCGTGAGCTGCGACGGGGAGCCGAGGTCGCGGTAGGTCGAGAAGGCGTCGTTGACGCGATACCCGACTTTGCGCAGGGCGAGCGAGTAACGTCCCGGAGCCAGACCGGTGAGCACGAGCTTGGCCGTGCCGCTGCGCATGGGAGGAAGGTCGCGAAGGTAGTAAACCTGGTCGTTTGCCGGCGGGTTGGGATGCGCGATCGTGAAGTCCCAGAACAGGGTCTCGATCCCTCCGCGTCCGTTGGTGCAGACGAAGGACTGGTCATCGTCGCAGGCGAGCTGGGTCGGTCCCAGGCGGTTGAGAAACTCGTACGCGTAGTACGACGGCTTCGCGATGTCCTGGTAGTTAAGCATGCCGAAGCCTCCGTGGAAGGGCCGGCGCCGGGGGCCGGCCTCCTCGAAGATGTCGGTGAAAGTCCAATACGACATCGAGTCGGCGGCGGAGCCGATGTGCTTGATCTTGTCGAGGATGAAGGGGGCGCTCTGATAGCAGTCGTGGAGGGGGTCGGTCGGGGTGTAGGACGTGCTCCACTCCGTGAAGTGCAGCTCGAGGTTGGGCAGCGCCGAGTGGCGGATGATGTCGCGCACGCGCAGTACGCTGGCGGTGATGGCGTCGCGGTTCGGGGAGAAGACGGTGCCGGCGGTTCCGTCGGCGTCGAGGAAGCCGCTGGTGGTGGCGTAGTCGTGGGTGCTGATGAAGTCGATCGGCACGTGGTTCTTCACGCAGAAGTCGATCATTTCGGGGATCCACCCGCAGCCCGCGGTGGCCGGACCGCCGACGCGAAGCTTGGGGTCGACGGCCTTGATGGCGCGCGCGGTGGCTTCGTACATCTGGAAATACTGCGCCTGGGTGCCCGAGAAAAAGCCCGAGAGGTTGGGCTCGTTCCAAACCTCAAAATACCAGGAGCGCACCTCGTCGACGCCGTAGCGCTCGCGACAGTGTTGCACGAACGCGGTGACCAGATCGGCCCATTTTTTCATGTCCTTTGGTGGCGTCACGTTGCCCTTCCACCAGAAGATGGTCTGGTGTCCGCTCGCGAGGGCCGAGGGCATGAAGCCGAGCTCGACGAAGGGTTTCATGCCGATGCTGTGGAGAAAGTCGAAGAGCTGGTCGATGTACTGCCAGTTGTAGATTGGATGCCCCGCCTTGTCCTCGAAGTAGACGCCCATGTCGTCGGTGAACAGTCCGTGGAATCGGATATAGCGAAAGCCGAGCTTGCGGTGCACCTGGGCAAGCTGGCGTTGCCAGTCGGCGCGGAGCCCCTCGTTGGCGCGGCCCGCGCCCACGCAGACCTCGGCCATTCGGTTGAAGGGCCCCTGGACCTTGTGGAGATCCGCGGAGATGGTGCGATCGATGGGCGGGGGCATGGATGGCGTCTTGGAGGATGGGGCCGCGCAGAGCGTGGCGGTAAGGACGGCGAGGACGACGAGCAAGGAGACGGGGCTTTTCATGGCGGGATTGGGGCGGAAAATCACTTCTGGGCTGGTGAGGACAGAGAGGCGAGAAAATCGATGAGGTCGCGCGCCTGGTCGGCTGCCGTCCTCACCGGACGCGACGACGCTTCGGCGACGAGTCGCGCGAGTTCGCCGGGTGATTCGAGAAGACGCGACAGTGCACGTGCCAGGCCGGCCGGGTTGACGTCGTCGATCGCGAGGCATCCTCCGCCACGGGCCGCCTCGCCGAGCGCGCCGCGCGCCGAGCAAATGCAGGGCTTCCCGTGTGCGACGCTCTCGAGCACGGGCAGGCCGAAACCCTCCATGAGCGAGGGATAAACCGTGAAGTCGCATTTCTGATACGCGCTGTCCACATCCTGGTCGGAGAGGGCGCCGTCGAACTGCAGGGGGCGTCCGGCTGCGGCGAGTGCGAGGGCGCGGTCCCTGGCCGCGGCGCCCGTCTCGGCCTGCACGGTGCCCACGAGGCGGAGGGAGAACTCCGCACCCCGGCTCCACAGCTCCTGGCAGGCCTCAAGAAGGGACAGGTGGTTTTTCCGCCCCTCAAGCGTGCCTACGCAGAGAATGCGGGGCGGTCCCGGCGGCCGGTCTCCGCCGGCGTGCCGCTCGGGCGGGCGGATGCCGTTCGGAACGGTCCGCACCGGGGGCGCGTTCGCGACCCCCGCCCAGGCCCAGAAATCGAGGAGGGTTTGTCGCGAGTCTTCCGATACGGCGGCCACGCCGTCGAAGCGGGCGAGTTCGAGCAGGTAGGCGGGCGTGCGCGCCACGGTCTTGGGCGGGCTGATCTCCGGCATCTGCAGGGCGATGGCGTCGTGAAAGACCGCGATCTTTGGGCCGCCGACGGCGGCGAAGAGCGCGGGGAAGGCCTTTGCGGTGGAGTCTCCGAAAAACTCGGGCACGAGCAGGCCCCTCGGTGCGGGACCCGACCTCCCGGCAGCGTCATTGAGGGCGCCGGCGACGGCCGGGCCCGCTCCGCGGCGCCACGCGCGCCAGCGGCCGGTCCAGCGCGCGCTCGTCGGCCACGACGCGCTCCGCTTGGAACCGGCGCCGGGGGTCTGGAGATTCTTCCGCTCCCACCCGGCGAGTTCCCTCCACTCGCCCGCGTAGGGGTCCCAGGTGATCGGCGCGAGAGGGGCCAGCGCCCCGCACTCATCCAGCAGCGAACGCACCACGCGTTGGATGCCGGTCCTCGCGCGGGTGTGGCTGGTGTGACTCAGATCGATCAGAATCATCGTTTCACGGGCTCGTTCGCCAGCGTCGTTTGGAGGTCGGCGGCCAGGGGTTTGCACAGCCGACGAAGGCCAGCTTCGTTCAGGTGATCGCCGTCGAAGAAGTCGGAGGCCGTCATGCCCACCTTCGCCGGATTGTAGGAGCCGTAGAGGCGCAGGTGGCGGCGGGCCGCGAAGGCCAGGAGCATGCGATGGATCTTCCGCAGCTGATTGTCGGGCTGTGCGATTATCTTGCCGTAGATGGCCGGATGGTAGGGGGTGAGCAAAAGGAAGACCGGAGTCCCGTGGTTTCCGCAATCGTCGATCCATCGCTCGAACAAGCGCCACAGATCTGCGTCGACTCGCTCGAAGTTGCCGTATCGGTTGCGGTCTATGTCCTGGATGAACTGCCGCTCGGCGATTTCGGTCGAATCCGGCTCACTCGCATTGTCTGCATCCTGGGCGACCTGGTAGGCTCCGTCCGAACGCAGGATCAGAAACGGTGGGTTGGGTGCCGAGGGATCCGCGAGGGTGGGGCGGTAGACGAACTCCCGCGCGACGTCGTCGACCCAGTCGACCAGCGGGGAGATCGAGAAACGCTCGGCGAGGCCTGCCTGGGCGGAGGGATGCCAGCGGGGGCCGAAGATGGCGGGGAGGTAGGGGCGTTTGATATGGTCGAGCCGCCGCTCGGCGGCCACCAGCACCGCTCCGCGCAGTTTCCACATGCCGAAGTCGGTGCCCCGGTCGAAGAACCACGGGTCGACGATGATGACCCAGGCTCGCGGATTGAGGCCGCGTTTTGCCAGCAGCGAAGTCGTCACGATGTGCTCGGTGAGGTTGCCCCCGCTGATGGAGAAATTCTGGAGTCCGCTCACGCCGAGCACGGGGCCCGAGATGCGCAGGCTGTGGCTGGAGCCCAGCACGGCGACCACGGGCGCCTTGGTCAGTTGCTGCGCGACGTGCCAGCGCAGGGCTGCCTCGTCGAGGCCAGGGGGAGGAATCAGTGAATGACCCTCGACGATCTGACGGGCGACGAGCCGCTCGAGAATGTTGCGCTGGTCGGGCCCGCGGCGGCCTCGAAATCCATTGAACACCAGCAGGGCCGATCCGGCGACCAGCACGGCGAGTCCAAACAGGAGTAGGAAGCGGCGCAGGGTCATCGGCTGGGTCTGGGTTGTTCCAAAAACACCATGGCGTCAGGTTGGCGGCGCCTTTTCAAGGCGAAGCCTTCGTGAGCCGTGCGGACCCCAGCCGATAGAGTGTCACTCCTCCCCACAGTCCAAAGCGGTGCGTCTGCTGGCCGTGGTACCGCTGCAGGAGGGTGGTGATGGTCGCGTTGGTGGCGTTCCACGGCTCAACCAGCAGGTAGACGGCTTTGCCGTCGTGAATCAGCCGGGCGACGAGGGCCGGCGCATCACCTTGCGTCGACATGAACGAGCCGAGGTGGGTGTAGAGGCGCGTGGATCCGGAAAACTCCACGCTGCCCAGCCAGGCGCCTGGCGGCATGAGCCGCTCGGCATCGCGCACGATGTTGCGGTATTCGATTCCCTTCGTCGACTTGATCACGTCCTCGCGCCTGCAGAAGCGAAGCGATTCCACCGGAGCCACGAGCAGTGCGAGCACAACAGCCGCCGAGAGCGCGGGTGCGGACCCGGCCAACCGGCCTCCTGCGAGCGTTCGCCGCATGCAGGCGAAACCGTCGGCCGCCAGCACGAACACCGGCGGCAGGCCTGGCAGGACGAATCGGAACCACCACCAGGTCGAGTCGTTGCCGGGATAACGCCAGAATACATAGAAACCGATGAAGAGGGAGAACCACGCCGCGTGGATCCAGCCCCGCTTGGGAAGCCGCACGAAGCCCGCCACCGCGAGCAGCAGCGCGAGCGGACCGACCTCGGCGAGCAGGCGCGTGCCGTAGAAGGCGAGGTTTCTCCCTGCGAACCCGGCCAGGATGTCGCTGCGCACATCCATGTATCCGGTTTTCCACGGCGCGCCGAAATTGACCAGATTGTAGGCGCCATAGGCGACGGCGGGCGCCAAACCCCCCAGAACCGCGCGAATCCTCCCCCGCCAGCCGGGCAGCAGCACCGGCAGCAGAAGCACGAACAGGCCGTCGGTGGGCCGGACGGCCACGGCAAATACGAATGCGGCCCCGGCCCACGCCGGCTTGCGCGCCAGACACAGCTCGTAAACGAGCATGAGCGACGTGGCGGCCACCAGGTCGCTCATCAGTTGCGTCGAGCCCCAGATGACGATCGGACTCAGCGACCACAGCAGCGCGAACAGCAGCGCGGTCCATGGGTCCGTCCGCCTTCGGATGATCCGGAACATGAGCACGCAGGAAAGGAAACCGACGAGCGGCGTAACATAGAAATCCAGCCCCGCCAGGCCGGCCAGCGCGAGCAGCACCGGGTAGCCGGGTGTGTACTGCGAAATCGTTCGCCCGCGATCGACGATAAACCCGAGGGGTGCCTGGGCCGGGTACGCCGCAGCGGGGAGTTCGGTCGGCAGCGTGACGCGCCCGTGGCGGAACAGCACGCCCTCCTGATAATACCCGTACCAATCGCTCGCGCCGACATACCGCTGGGCAAACACCGCGTAAAATGCCAGCAGCGCCACAGCCAGCACGGCCAGCAGCAGGAAGGGAGCGCTCCGCCGCGTCGGGTTGGGGCGCGGCGACGAGTCGGAATTCACGCCGGGGGTCATCGGGCGGCTCCCTGTCTGATGGCCGCCGGCTCCGTCTGCGTGAGCGCCGCGTGAGCCAGCAGCCGCGTGAGCCCGCGATCGTTGAGATGGTCCCCGTCCTCAAAATCGCCGGCGCCCAGGCCGAGTGCCGCGGGGTTGTAGGATCCGATGAGTTTCATGCCCTCCCGCGCCGCGAGGGCCCGGGTTCTCTCCTCGATCGTTCCAAGCTGGTTGTGGGGCGTGGCCACGATCTTGCCATAGATCGCGGGGTGAAAGGGAGGCAGGATCAGCCACACCTCGCTCCCGTGCGCGCGACAGAAAAGAAGCCAACGCGTGAAGTACGCCCACAGGACCGGATCCTCGACCGGGTAGTTGCCATAGCGATACCGATCCGCATCCATCGCGAACTGCCGCAGGGCGAGCCGTGTGGACCCCGTCTCGGGTTCCGAAACCTCCCAGGTCAGGAAAAAGGACCCGTCACCGCGCAGCGCCAATCCGTGCAGCTCGCCATCGGCGGGTGGATTCGGATCGAAGCGGTAGCTGCGGATCTCCTTCTCGAACCAGTCGATGACGGGTGAGAGCGTGAGCGGCGTAAACAGGCTTGGCAGGACCTTCTTTTTCAGTCGCGGACCGTACACCGGCGGAAGCTCGGGCTTGGTCATCGTCGCGAGCTGACGCTCGAACGCGACCGCGTCGTCGCCCCGCTGCTGCCACAGTCCGATGTCCGCGTGGATGTCGAAAAACCACGGTTCCACGAATATCACCCAGATCCGGGGTCTGAGACGTGCGCGCGCGATCAGGTCGGTGGTGATCCAACCGTCGGGCATCATGCCGCCCGTCACCGAGAGGTTCTGCAGGTCGGGCTCGTTGAGCATGGCGCCGTCGACACGGAGCCCGTGGCTCGACCCTATCACGACCATGTCCGGGCTATGTTTGAGGTCGGCGACGGTCTGCCAGCGCAGGGCGCGCTCGTTGAAGGTCTGCGGAGGCATGGCGTAATGCCCGGAGGCGATGTTCGCGGCCAACTTCTGCTCGATCTCGTATTTCATCGAGACCGGCCGCAGCGTGATCAAGGCCTCGAGCCCCTTCAGGACGAGGGCTGTCGCTACTCCGGCCAGGAGGAACAGGACGAGGAAGCGGCGGACGGGCATGGCGGTCACGAGGCGCAGGTGCGCCTAGAACTGAAAGTACAGGAAGGGAGCCGAGCGTGCCAGCGCTGCGATCGCAAGTGCGAGCATCAGTCCTCCCACGATCGCCCGGCTGAGCCGTAGCGGCGTGCCCTTGGGCGCCAATTCGGCCGCCTGCCAAGGGGCGGGCGGGGTGACGTCGTCGGCGGAAAGACCGAGCCACGACAGCAGCCTCGGCCCCCGGATGGCTAGGTAGCCCGAGATCGCCAGGAGTATCAGGGTGGTGGGCATCGGGCTGAGGTTGGGATAGAATCCCCTGGGCCGGATCACGGGAGCGAAGGGGGCAACCCAGGACTGCCACGAAATCGGCACCGAGATGCCGTGCCAGCCGATCATGCTTTGGATGAACAGCCAGGCGGTCGGCAGGTCGTGGGCGCGGAACAGCACCCAACCGAAGACAACGACTGCGAGCGTGAGCACGGGCGCCCAGGCCCCGGCACGTTTTGCGGGCTCGGGCCCGGCCTTGTGCTTCGCCCGCCAGACGTGGTTGACGACCAGCGCGAGCCCGTGCCAGACGCCCCACAGCACAAAGGTCCATCCGGCGCCGTGCCAGAGCCCCGCCAGCACCAGCGTGATAAACAGATTCCGCAGGTGTCCGGTGCGGTTGCCGCCGAGCGGGATGTAGAGGTAATCGCGCAGGAACGCCGACAACGTCATGTGCCAGCGGTGCCAAAACTCCACAAGGCTGCGCGAGGTGTACGGGGCCAGGAAATTGATCGGCAGCCGGAACCCAAACATCAGCGCGAGGCCGATCGCCATGTGCGAGTAGCCGGCAAAATCGTAAAACAGCTGAAAGGTGTAGGCGAGGACCCCCGTCCAGCCCTCCAGCAGCCGCAGATGCGTGCCCTGCGCAGTCAGCCCGAAGGCGCTGTCGGCCAGCGGGGAGAGCAGGTCGGCCACGACGCACTTCTGGAAAAGCCCTGCGGAAAATGCCAGCAGACCCAGCGAGAAACGCCGCCCGTTGAAGCGCAGGAGCTCCTCCTCGCGGATCTGCGGGATGAAGTCGCTGTGATGCACGATCGGCCCCGCGATCAATTGCGGGAAGAACATCACGAACAGCGCAAAATCCATGAAACGCACCTCCTTCACGCGCCCGCGCCACGCGTCGACCAGGAAGGCGATCTTTTGGAAGGTGAAAAATGAGATGCCCAGCGGAAGGATGATTTTCTCCAGCTCGAGCCCCGACCCCGTCAGCGCGTTCACCGTGCCGATCAGGAAGTCCCAATATTTGAAATAACCCAGCAGGCCCAGGTTCCAGATCAGCCCGGCCAGCAGATATCCGAACCTTCGTTTCCCCCGGGTCATCGTCAGCAGCCGCCCGAGCCCGTAATTGACGACCAGCGAGCACACCAGCAGCGGCGCGAAACGCCAGTCCCAGCGTGCGTAAAATACCAGCGAGGCCAGCGCCAGCCAGCCCACTCCCGCGCGGAGCCCCGCCCATCTCAGCAGCAAGCGCCATCCCAGCCAGGTGAGCGGAAGGAAAACGAAGATGAATTCGTAGGAATTAAAGCGCATGCGCCAGCGGCGGAAAACCGGGGATCCGCCCGGCCGGAAGTGCAAGAGAGAGCCCAATCGCCGTTGGCGAGGCAAGCAGAGTTTGCAGACCGCCACTCCGTGTTGATGCCCCGCGCGTTTTCTCGCTTCTCACTCGCGCCAATCCGCATCAAGGTGGCGCCTCCATTTACGTGAATACAGACGCTGACCGGCCACAGGCCGCCGCCCGACAACCGGTGTGGAGCGCACGCTCCCTTCGCGCGCATCTCGACCGCGAACTCGTCCGGGCCCTGCCGGGTGGGCGCCCCGCCCGGATTCTCGACCTGTCCTGCGGCTGCGACCAGGCGATCGCGGGCCTTCGCGAGCACCATCCCGAGTGGTCTTGGGAGTCGCATGCTCCCACTGCCCGGCAGGAGACCGCCTCGTCCCCGCGGTCGTCCGATTTCACGCCGCTTCCCTTTGGCTCCAATTCATTCGATGCCGCGATCGCCTGCGCGACGGTGGCAGCCTGCGACCAGCCCGCACCTCTGCTCGCGGAGCTGTTTCGCGTCCTCAAACCCGGCGGCATCGCGCTGGTCAACGTGCCCGCCCATCGCTGGCTCGCCACCGGCAACGATTCCGCCCGCCAAGTCCGCCGGCGCTTCATCGCCCCGGTCCTGAAAACCGAGCTTGCTGCGGCGGGCTTCCGCGGAATTCAGACCACCCACTGGAATTGCCTCGCGGCGCCGGCGCTGTGGCTGCGGCTCAGACTCGCGGGGAGCCCGGCCTCCCCGCAGGCCCCGGCGTCGCCCGTCTCGTACGCCGAGCTTCCCCTGCGAGCCCTGATGGCCGCCGAGCACGGCTGGATCCTCCTGGGGGGGCGCTTGCCCTTCGGCGAATCCCTGTTCGCGGTCGCCCGAAAACCGTTCGCCTCCGACTTCGCCTGACGCGCGTGGGCCACAGAACTGAATCGATGGATTGAATACGCGCGCCGCCCGCCCGGCCGGGATTCGGGCCGTTTCACATTGGCGTAGCATCGATTTAACCTCACCGGCAAGAAACGCCCCTCTCCGTGATTGAAGCTGCGATTGGCCGCCGTCCGAGTTAGGAGGTGCAATCACCCACACACCGAATACCAGCCACGATCGGATCGTTCGCCTGCGCGACGATCGCGATCTTCCTCCTGTCCACCCAGCCGTCCGCGGCCTTCGCCGATGATCCCGCTCCGGCCACGAAATCAAAAGCGGTCGTCATGCCCGCCTTCACCGTCGAGGGCCAGTCCTGGAGTTCCCCGACCGGCTTCGCCCCGATCAAGGTCCAGCCCGAGGCCGTCGAACCCCAGTCGACCATCGGTCACGATTTCATCGCGAACGCGCTTCCCCAGACCGACGACTTCACGCAGATCGCCAATTTTGCCCCGAGCGTCATGGTCGTCCCGACCGGCGTGCCCGGCGCCCAGGAGAGTTTCACGTCGGCCATCCGCGGATTCCAGGACGGCCAGTACAACGTGACATTCGATGGTATCCCCTTTGGCGATACCAATGACTTCACGCACCACTCCAACAACTATTTCACCTCCCAGATGCTGGAGACCGTGGTCGTCGACCGCGGCCCAGGCACGGCCGCCACGCAGGGTCACGCGACCTTCGGCGGCACCATCGCGCTCGTGAGCCGGTCCCTCTCGGACGTCGGCGGCGCGACCTTTTCCCAGGCCTTCGGCAACTTCAACACCAGCGCCACCACCGCCTCCTTCTCAACCGGACGCCTCGCCACCTTCGGCAACGCGCGCGCCATGTTCGGGTGGGACCACATGGAGACCGACGGCTACCAGTCCTACGCTGGCACCCGCCGCACTGACTACTTCTTCAAGTTCGACCGACACCTCGGCGCAGCCAATCTGATCACGTTCGTGCTCACCAAGTCCGAACTGCTCATGCACCCCACCGCCGGCCTCACCCTCGCGCAGCTCCAGCAGTACGGCCCCTCCCACGGGCTCAACAACGATCCCACGAGCCAGGCGTACGTCGGTTACAACTATGTGCCCAAGGCGACCGATTTCGAGTACGTGGGCTTCCAGCACCGCACGGAAGGCTTCCACTTCACGGACAAGGTGTATTCCTACCACTACGACAACCTGACCCGCACAGGCATGGACCTGAGCGGCGAGACGCCCAACGGCACCACCATCGGCGGCCCCGGCAACCAGGACGTCCCCGGACAAATCCAGCCGTACAACGGCTACCGCGCCTGGGGTAACATCCTGCGCGTCGGAGGCGACGTCGGCCAGATCGGCGGCTGGAAGGCCGGCCTGTGGTCCGAGTACCAGAAGAACACCCGCTACGGCCACAACGTCGACTGGACCCTCGGCGGCGCCTACGACGAGCTGCCCTCCACGCCTGGCGCCTCGCTCAATTATTTCATGAAGAATTCCATCACGACCTGGCAGCCCTACGCCGAGTTCGACTGGAAACCCCTCCCCGGCATGACCATCGAGCCGGGCGTGAAGTTCATCTCCCTGCGCCGCCAGATCGCCGCGCCCGTGAACCAGAAGACCGGCCTGCCGCTGTACTACAGCAAGGTCTATTCGACCACCGACCCGTCGATCTCGGTCAACGAGCGTATCAATCGCTCCTGGTCCGCCTACGCCCAGATCGCCAAGGGCTACCTCGCGCCGAATCTCAACTTCTTCTACACCGCGGATCCGAGCGCCAGCACTGTCAGCCCCCAGGAGACCACCAATTACCAGACCGGCGTCGGCTACGAACACGGACCGGTGACCTTCTCGTTCGACGGATACTACATCGATTTCAACAACGAGGTGGGCAAGCGTAAGATCGGCAACAATACGATCTTTTTCAACCAGGGCGGCACGACCTACAAGGGCGTCGAGGTCGAGGGCGCCGTGTCCGTCGGCAAAGGCCTCAGCCTCTATGCCAACGGTTCCATCAACAGCGCCACCGACAAGCAGTCCGGCGATCCCGTGCCCGAGTCCCCGAAGGACACCGCCGCCGTGGGTCTGCTGTACCACTTCCACGCCGCACTCGCGACCTTCGTGACCAAGTACGTCGGCTCGCGTTATGGCGACACCGGCCGCACCATCCCACTCGCGGGTTACGCCACGACGACGGCCTCCGTCGGCTATTCCTTCGAGCATCCCCTGCCCCATATCGCGGAGCTCAAGGTCCGTCTCTCCGTCGATAATCTGTTTAACAGCACCAAAATCGACGACCTCGCCGGCTACACCCCGGTGTCGAATACGGCCATGTACTGGACGATTCCCAACCGCAGCTACCTGCTGACGGTTTCGGTCGCGCTCTGAGCGTTTCCCAGTGAATTCCGCCCGGAGTGGGTCCGCGATTTCGGACCGCTCCGGGCTCCCTTTTTCCCAAATTCCCCAGGTCTGCCAACCCGATCCCGGACCCGGACCTTCAATCCCTTTTCAGGCCCATGAAAAAACTCCTCGTCTCGTTTGCCTCCACCCTTGGTCTCCTCTCCCTCGCGTTTGCGCCCGCGCAGTCCGCTGCCGCCACGGCCTATTCTCCCTACGATCCTGCGATGCACGCCGGCGCCGCGTACGTCGTCGACGCACTGCATCTTCATCCCACCCAGTTTTGCCTCGGATTCCGCGAGGTGGCGTACAAGGCGCAACTGCTCGACCGGATGACGCCCGCCCAGGCCACCGCCTTCATGCAGCACAAAAACGTGCCCGTGGTCATCGGCCCGGAAGGCGTACCGTATCTCGCCGATGGACATCACACCGTGCGTTCTCTGCTGGAATCCAACCAGCCCGACAAGCGCGTCTACGGCCATATCCTCGCCAACTGGCGCAGCCTGTCCCCCGCGGAGTTTTGGGAGCGGATGGCCGCCAATCACTATGCCTACCTCAAGGGTGCCCGAGGCCAGGGACCCCTCGATCCCGCCGGTCTTCCGGCTACGTTGCTGACCATGCAGAGCGATCCCTACCGCAGCCTGGCCTGGGGTCTGCTCATGCGGCACGGTTTCAAGGAGGTCCACGGTCCCTCCGGTTTTTTCCAGGAGTTTCATTGGGGAGACTATCTCCGTAACAAAGTTCGGTGGGACGACAGGGACGACGCCTCCTTCCAGAGGGCCGTGGACGAGGCCTTGAGTCTCGCTCACGCGCCGTCCGCGTCCGGTCTTCCCGGCTACATCCCGGCGTCGTGAGGTCCGAGGTGATCGCCAAAAACAGAAAGGGCCAACCTCGCTCCCCAGCGAGATTGGCCTTCCCTATCTAAGCTTAACACGGCGATGAGTTTGCCCACCCATCGCCGCCCCGTGGAAAACGGGCCCCTATTAACCAACGCCATTAACCCATGGCGTCGAAGCGATTTGGAGGCGGCAGTGCCGCGGCGGGCACCAGCTTCCCGCCGCGGCTAGGCAGCCAGCCTTAGGAACGGAATACTGCCTTCTGCCAGCAATAGGTCCGCGAACGGACCAACCGGCGAGCGGTACTCCGAAATTGGCAATAAAGTAAAAACAACTGTTTCAATGAACGGATCAATACCAAAGAACAGCCTATTTGTCGCCACCCCACCGATCAGCGTTTCTAAACCGCGGGCATACCCTTGTCGGGCTGGAACGTGGTGTCGTCGTCGATTTCTGGTAGGACAGCTCGTCTATTTCGAGGTCTAGGGTCGTTCCCATCCCTGTCCGGGTCAACCGAGAGGACTACCTAAATGTGTGGGTATTATTACGCAGGTATATGGTAAATCGTGGGATGCCTCTTTATTGTGCACGAATTTCCAGCCTGCGGCAACAGGGTCCCAGTCGCAGGAAGCGCGTTGTTTGCGTGCGATTTGCAGGACCGTCCGACCGTGCGGCGGCTCGTAATTTGCCGACCACTACCTCGCACCGCCGCACGCGTGGGCGTCTTCGCCGGTATCCGGCGAAATCCGACGCGCTGGCGTATCAGCCGCGGTCGATCAAACGGGCGAGCCAGCCGGGGATCCTGTCGAGTTTCGCCTGGAGTCGCGTGAGGGTCTCGGCGAGGAGGAGGTTTTGCCGCTGGTGGACCGAGGCCTGCCGTCGGACCTGAAGCAGTTCCCGGCGCACCAGGCCGGCGTCGGTGCGCGCCTGCTCGAGTTTGCCGGCGGGATCGAGAACCTGCTCGGCCCACCAGGTCTGGTGCATGGATTCGAGGAATCGCACGTAGAAGATCAGGTTGTCGATCCGCGGCTCGGCCTGCACCGCGACCTCGGTCTCGTCGAGCACCATCGGCTCGACGGGGAGCTCCGCAAGCGTGCCGTCGAAATTCGTGTGGGTCGCGTCGGGGCCGTATCCGATGTTCGAGATGAGATTGCGCGCCGGGGCCGCATGCAGGCCTCCGCGATGCCAGCCATCGAACATGAGCTGAAAATCCCAGGTGTCGATCAGCCCCGCCTTCAGTGCCCGGTAGATGTGCTTCCAGTAATCCGCCTCGGCTTTGATGGGATGGACCTGGTCGAGCAGCGACATCCAGCCAGCTTCGTCCCGCTGCCCGAGGTCGAGGTCGTGGCCCCTCCACGCGCGCCGCCAGGTGGCCCATCCCCAGATCTGGACGTACTTGGAGAAATAATACGATTGGGGAAGGTGGAGTTGGTGGGGAAGGAAATGGTTGCCGGACACAGACAGCACCCGTTCGTCGTTCCTGTAGCGCTGCAGCATGCCCTCGCAAAACGGAAAGAAATCCGGGTGTGGCAGGCAGTCGTCCTCCAAGATGATGCCCGCCTCCTCCTGGTCAAAAAACCAGCTGATCGCCGTGCTCACGGCGTTTCCGCAACCGAGGTTGTCCGCCTGGAACAGCGTCTTCAGCTCGCACGGCCAGTCGACCCGCGTGGCGAGTGCACGCGTGCGCTCCACGAGGGCGGCCTCGCCCTCCTTGGATTCGCGCGGTCCGTCGGCCGCGACATAAAGGCGCGCGGGGCGCAGTCGCCGGATGGCGGCGAAGACGCGCTCGGTGCTTTCCGGGCGGTTGAAGACGATGAACAGCAGCGGTGTCGAAAATCCGGACATGGATGGATCCTTCTCAGGATTCGAACCGAAGCGGGCGAGCGGCGAGATTTTTCTCTCGGCGGACGAGGGTCCAGGTGGGCGACGGCGGGGTGGGGTGCATGGGTGGGGCGGAGTCCTCAGGCTTTGCGCGACACTGCCGGGGACGCACCCCGCCAGGCGTGCATGAGCCCGAAAGGCCGGCCAAAGGCCGCGTAACTCTGTTTCACTACAGGTAGCCACACGCGGTTGAACGCCTGCTCGCCTAGCAGCCAGAAATCGCCGGCGGTCAGGATCTCGTCCCGTCCGGGCCTCCCGCCCAGTTCCGCGATTTCGTCCCTGAGCTGCCAGTACAGGCCGTGGGCGTGGAAGAGCTGTTCGCGAAGCACGCCGTTGAAGCCGTGCACCTGGAAGGCGCCCGGAGCCGCGGCGGACCGGACGAACGACCGCCATCCCTCGATCCTGCCGCGTTCGCTCTCTTGCACACAGGAGGCGACCGTAGGCGCGAGGATCGCGTCGAAGCGCGAAGGTATGGCGCTCGGAACCGCACCGGACCCCAGCGGCCTGATCCATGGCTCGGCAAGCGGCAGGCCGGCGTCCAGCCAACCGTGGATATCCGAGATTTGCCATAGACCGACCTCGGGCGGCCGGGCCGTTTCGACTCCTCCAAAATCCGGCCCGAACAGCAGCCAGTGCCCGGTCCGGGGCGCGAGCCGAAGCGCAAGGCCCGCGGCGAGCAGGCCGAGCAGGGAATCCAGCGCGATGTCGGCTTCATCCACGCCCGGGCACGCAAGGCCGAGGTGATTGCGCCGCGTGAACGAGAAGCCGGGCAGATCGGCATCGTGGACGTCAGGCCACGCCAGGGGCGTGGTGAACTTCGGGCGGGGCCGGGCGGGTGTGATCTCGAGGTGCGGCGGGCGCTCCAGCGAGCGGCCATACCAGGTGCGTCTGGGGCGGAAGGCCGCACGCCACGGCGCTGGTTGCGCGCGCCGCGCCCCCAGGCTCGACCAGATCCATGCCCCCGGATCGGAATGGGTGAGCAGGCTTTGGACCGAACGTAGCCTCGCGCACTGCCGATCGCGCCGCTTTGGCTCCGTCAGATGGGCGATGCCGGCCAGCAGTTGCTCCGGATTGTAGCCGCAGCAGTTCCCTATGCGCAGCGTGCGCACGAAACGCCCCGCCGCCGTCTCGCCATGCCCCATCACCAGGATCGGCACGTTGGACCGCGCCGCGATGAAGACCACGCGCGAGGGCAGGCTCAGGCGCGAGAAGGCGGGATTGTCGTCGTCGTTGTTCAACTCCCCCGTTGGCACGATCACCAGCGGGTAACTGCTCAGCAGGCGCGCAAGCTCCTCCTCGGGAAAAAAGCCCATCACCTCAATGCCGTCCCGGGCGAGTTCCCCGGGATCGGCCTCCAGCCAGGCCGCCTTCGGTCCGTTGCCGTACCAGTGAACCCGGATGCCCGCGCCGCGCACGGCGCGACGGAGGCGCTCGAAGCGCGGCTTCGTCCAGACGTTGCCGATCATCGCGCACGTGAAGGGACTGTCCGAGCCGGGTATCCAGTGATTGGGGACAGGGGCCGCTCCGGGCGTCAGCACCGGCGGCATGACGTCGAGCTTGTGGCCGAATTTCCGTTGGTAGGCCTCGCACAGCTCGGGCGAGATGCCGAGCCGCAGGTCTGCCGCCTCAAGCAGGTCGGCGACCCAGGCGTCGGGGACTTCCGGCGCAAACACGTTCTGGTCGTCCATGATGAACGCGCACAGCGGGGCGCCGGTGATGCGCTTGGCCAGCACGGCGTGGATGAAGTCCTCGCGGAAATAGGGCACCGCCAGGATCCGGCGCACGCGGACGGTCGCGAGCAGCGCCCTGAGCCGCGACTCGGTTTCCGCGAGGGGGAGGAAGCGGCTGAACAGTTCCCAGTGAAGCGATCCGAAGGGCTCCACCCCTCCGTGCTGGCTGGTCGAGCGCAGCGAGATCGCGTTGGCGCTGTCCGGAAAATACCTGCGCAGCAGGATGCCCACGCCGTGGTGGTCGTTGATCTCGATGGCCGAGATGAATAGGTCCATGCCCCCGGGGCTCATGCGTCGATGGCCGCTGCCTTCTTCGCGGCGGCCTCGTACTGCCGGGCGAGGTGGGCCGCCAGCTCCTGCTTTCTTGCGAGGGCCGCGCGCGTCTCCTCGAGGCGGGCGGCAAGCGCGGTTTTCTCCCCGTCGAGGCGTGCGACCAGGGCCTCCAGATCGGAGATGAACGCATTTTGTTCGAGCAGGGTGGCCAGCCGCTGCCTCGCCTCCTCCTTGGTCACCTCGAGGTGGCCGTCGAGGGCCCGCTTGTCGGCCTCGATCATCTGCTTGGCCTCGTCGATGTCGCCGATGTACCGGGTCTGCTCTTCGCAGACCTTGACGAGGTTGTCGATCCGCTCCCTCAGGGAGCGCGCGTGCCGTGCGGCCACGCGCGCCATCTCGTCGATCTCGGGCGATGCATGGGCGCCCTCGCACACGATCCCGAAGGCGGCGCCATCGAGCGCCGCGCGTGCGGCGTCCAGCACGGTTTCGGGCTCCACCAGGCGCAGGCAGGGAGCGTCGCCAAGGTCGCACTGCCAGTCGCAGCCGAAGCAGGGCATCGGACGGACAACGGCTGCGCCGCGGGCCGCCCTGGGGATGAAGCGGGGCCAGGTGCCGCCCCCGAACACGCCGACCACGGGCAGGTTCAGCGCGGCGGCGGCATGCATGGGCCCCGTATCATTGCCCACATAAAGGGCCGCCCGCGCCAGCAGGCCGCACAGCACCTCGAAATCCGCCGTCGTGCGGCCCAGCCAGACCCGCGCTGTGCCACCGGCCGCGGCCACACGATCCGCGACCTCGGCGACCACCGCCTCCTCGGCCAGCGTCCCGAAAATCAACAGGCCCAGCCCGCGCTCGCGCTGCAGGTCCAAAAGCACCCGGGCAAAACGTCCGGCAGGCCAGACCTTCAACGCCACGTTGGAGGTGCCCGCCGGACAGCAGGCGACAAAGCGACCGTGCTCCAGCGCGTGCCCGGCCAGCAGCGCGTCCGCGGCAGCCGCGGCCCCCGGGGACACCGCAAGCCGGGGCTCCACTCCGGACGCGGCGCGCCCGAGCAGATACGACGCGCATTCCAGGACATTTTCCCGCTCCCGCTTGTCCGTGGAGAGCGGCACGGTCTCGGGATAGCCGGGGGGCGTTCCGTCCAGGCCTGCCTTCGCAAGCGAGCGCAGCAGGTCTCCGCCCACCGGAACCGGTCCCAGGGAAATGCGCCGGTTGAATTCGCCCAGAGCGGGGACGGCCGCGTCCCACCATGTCTTGCGCGTGCACGCCGAGAGCAGCCACACCGGGCCGCCGATGACGCCGATGGCCGTCTTCAGGCGCCCGATCGATTCCCGCGTTGGCGCCTGAAACGGCGAGGCATCCTCGACGACGTGCCAGAGGATGCCCGAGGGCATCATGCGCGACACCGCGTCCAGGCTCGGCGTGCCAACAACATGGATACGCGTGCGGGACCACGCCTCCCGCAGCAGCCGCAGCAGCGGTTCGAACAGGATCAGGTCGCCGATCGAGTCGGGCCGCAGGATGACGATTGCCGCGGGTCCCTCGCCCGATGCCACGGCGTGGCCCGGGTTGGCGGGCTGCTCGCGGAGGGAGGCATCGGCGGGTTTCATCTCGAAGGGAAAGGGAAAAGGGACTGCCTTTTGAAGGCAAGGGCGCTTGATGCAGGGATCTTGACGTCGGCGCCGTGCGGGAGCGTCCGATAGGAACGCCGTCGCCCTGCACGCCCCGGGCCTCCCCAACCTGGGGCCGCTTTTTTGGGCGGGGCCGGTCGCGGAAAAAGACGGGAGGGGCGGGCGTGGGCTTGTCGGGCTTCGGCGGTCACCCCTGCGCGAACCCGAGCGGATTGAGCGACTGCCAGCGCCACGCGTCTTCGCACATGTCGGCGAGTTTCCTGCGCGCAGTCCAGCCCAGCAGACGTGCGGCCTTTCCGGCGTCCGCGAAACACGCTGCCACGTCGCCCGGGCGGCGTGGCGCCATCCTGAACGGTATCTGTTTTCCGGATGCCGCTTCGAACGCGCGCACCGCCTGGAGCACGCTCACGCCGCTGCCGGTTCCAAGGTTGATTGCTTCCGCGAAGGAGCCGCCCGGCGCGGCTGCACCACGGCCGCCCAGCAAAAACCGCACCGCCTCCACGTGCCCTTCGGCGAGATCCATGACGTGGATGTAGTCCCGCACGCCCGTGCCGTCGGTGGTAGGGTAATCCGCTCCGAAGATCTGAAGCTCCTTGAGGCGCCCCACGGCCACCTGCTGGATGTAGGGGAAGAGGTTGTTCGGTATCCCGTTTGGATCCTCGCCGATCATCCCCGAGGGGTGCGCTCCGACTGGATTGAAGTAGCGGAGCAGCGCGATCTGCCACGCGGTTCCGGCGGCGTCGCCGCCCAGTCGGGCCGCGATCGCGAGATCGCGCAGCATGTCCTCGATGATCAGCTTCGATCGGCCGTAGGGATTGGTCGCCGACAGAGGCGCATCCTCCGTGAGCGGCAGCCGCGCGGGATCTCCGTAAACGGTCGCGCTGCTGCTGAAGACGAGGCGGCGACAGCCATGCTGGTCCATCGCCTGGATCAGGCGCAGCGTCGATATCAGGTTGTTGTCGTAATAGCTGACCGGCATCCGCACCGACTCGCCGACGGCCTTCAGCCCCGCAAAATGGATGACCGCGTCGATCGGGTGCTCATGGAAGATCCGCGCAAGGGTGCGCTCGTCGCGGACATCGGCGGCATAGACGGGCACCTCCCGGCCGGTGATCTGCCGCACGCGCGAGAGGGCCTCGGGTTTGCTGTTCTGGAAATTGTCGATGACGACCGGGTGGTAACCCGCCCCGAGCAGCGAGATCAGGGTGTGGGTTCCGATATAGCCGGCGCCGCCGGTGACGAGGATGGTGGACATGAGTGGCTCAGGTGGGACGGACGGCGAGGATCGCGTGGTTCACGGACAGGCCGAACGATGCGCGCCGCAGGCGCCGGTCCAGAAATGTGAGCAAAGGCTTGGGCATGACTTGCCACGGGACGAGATGGATGCCTTCGGCCCGCTCGATTCTCAGTCCGGCCGCCCGAACCTCGCGCTCGAGCGCTCCTGCCCACAGCCAATTTTCGTAGCCCAGATATTTCTTTCGGATTTTCAGGTTCTGGGCGATCCACAGGGACCATTTCCAGGCGGCGTTTGGACAGGACAGCGCCAGACAGCCGCCGGGAGCGACGTGGTCCGCCAGCGAGCGGATTGCGAGCAGGGGATCCGGCGTGTGCTCGATGACTTCGGAGCAGAAGACCACATCGAAGAGCTCGGTTCCGAGGGCGGGCTGCAGATTCAGGAGATCGCCGACGCGGGCTTCGGCCGAAGGCACGACTGACCGCAGGTTTTCGACGAGCTTCGGGGCGATGTCGATCGCCACGTGGCGGCGGGGGCAAAGCGCTGCCAGCCGGCGTGAAAATTCGCCCAGCCCGCAGCCGGCATCGAGCACAGTTCTGCCTTCGATCCGGTTTCTCAGGAACTCCCCGATCAGCACATCACCCCGGCGCGACGTATCGTAGTCGTCGATAAACGACCGCCATTCGCGGGCGATCTGATCGTAGGCGAGGTCTTTGACCGTGAGGTCGCGTGTCATGAGGAGTGAGGGCGCGTGTTGAACTTAGCGAACGAGCAGGAAAAAGGAGCCGATTGCCAGTGCCAAGCCCAGGCCTTGTCGAGGAGAAATCCCTTCCCCCTGCCATACTCCATAGACAAACACGCAGACCACCACGGCGCTGGTCACGGCCGGGCCGATCCTGCTGATGGGATAGTGCTGAAGCGTCTTCCAATATGTCAGCATGGACAGGCCGTAGCATCCCACGGCGGCAGCCATCCACAGGACCAGCGCGTGAAAATGCCCGCCCGACTTCGCCGAGCGTTGCAGGCAGATCTGGGCCAGCACGCTCGTCGCGACAGCGAGAAACGGATAGGTGAAGCGAGCCATCATCCGCGCTCCGAGATGAGATAGTGGGGCCGGCGTTT
>JAJXYI010000259.1 GCA_021780625.1 bacterium
GAGGAAGTTCCGGTACTGGGTAAATTTACTCTCCCCAGCCGGGCCCCGGGGCCGGCCTCCGAGGGCGGCGCAGGCGGCGTTATCTGGGTTGAAATGCGACCTCCAGCGGCTAGAACCAGCCGCCATCGACGCGACGGGAGCCCATGCGACTCAAGGTCCAACACAACAACCGCGAACTCGGCCCTTTCAGCCCCTCCGAGCTCCGTCTGGCGACGGACACCGGGACGGTGTGCATGATGGACTGGTGCTGGAATCACGACGACTTCGACGGCGTGATGACGGTCTACCAGGTCCTGTGCGAGGGAAGACTCTCCGCCTCAGGCACCTCCATGCCTTTGGCGCGCGACGAGGTCCGCGGGCGGCGAAACGGCACCCGTTCCGGTGTGCAGGCTCCCGCGGCCGAGGCTCCTCCGCCTGCGCGAAAGGGCGACACGGAGGCCGACCTGGCCGCACGGGCGGAGCTCGACGACCGCAGACGCCGCCTCGAACAGGAGCTGCTCAATAGCCGGATGAAACTCGCCGACGAGCAGCGCCAGCTCGCCGCGGAGAAGGACGCATTCTACCAGGACCGCTCCAGGCTGGAGGCCGACCTCGTCCATATGAGGGAGGATCTCGCGCGCGCACGCGAGGCGCTAGGCGAGGAGCGCAAGCGGCTCGCGGACCAGTACAAACGCCATTCCCGAAATGTCGCCGCCTTCGACACGCTGCGGCGAAAGACCCTCACCGACCTCGGCGAGGAACGCCAGCGCCTGAAGGACGAGTGGCACCGGGTGCTCGACTCCGAGCGCCGGCTGCAGCGGGAGCGGGAGGAGTGGGATGCCGCGCGCCAGGCCTGGTCAACCCAGTCGCAGGAGGAGCGCCGGCAGGCCGCCGAGGAGCAGCGCCGATTTCTCGAGACCGCCCGGCGCATGAACGCCGAAAAGGCCGAGCTTGAGGAGCGGTGGCAGAGCACCAATGAGAAGGCCGAGGCGGATCGAAAACGATTCGAGGAGGAGCGCGCCCGGCTCACGGAGCAGGAACGCCGGCTTCAGTCTGACCGCCAGGAATTTGAAAAATACCGCCGCCGCGTCGGCGCCGAGTTCGACCAGGAACGGCGCCGGCTAGAGGACGAACGCCGGCTGCTCAACCACGGCCGGCGCGAAACCGCACCCGCGCACGGCCGTCCACGCGAGGAGCCCCGCGACGAGCGCTACTACGGCCGACTCCTGGGCCTGCAGGGTCGCGTGTCGTTCGAGGAGATCAAGCGCGCCTACCGCTTCGCCGCCACCCGCTGTCATCCCGACAAGCTCCAGGACATGCATCCCGAGCTGGTCGCGTCGGCCACCGCCATGTTCCGCGAGCTCAACGAAGCGCTCGAGTTCTTCAAGGCGCGCTGCGAACGGAAGTGACCGCGTCCGGGCTGCGCAGGACGACCTCCACCACCTCCCCGCGCCGCCACAGGCGCATGCGCGGCCCCCAGGTGCCGGCGCCCCGCGACACGAGCGTGGTCATCCCACCGATCCGGACCACGCCAGAAATCGTCCGGTAGCGGGTCGCCACCAACAGGTTGAATGGCCAGATCTGCCCGCCGTGGGTATGCCCGCAGAGCATGAGGCCGGCTCCGCCCGCCGCCGCCTCGTCGAGCAGGACGGGCGTATGCGATAGCAAGATACAGGCGCCGCCCTCCGTCCGGGCGCCCGACAGCGCAGCGAGCAGCGCCGTTCGCGCGGCTCCCTCGCGCCCACCCCGGACGCCCAGGTCATCGACCCCCACGAGCCTCAGCCCAGGCAGAACCTCGGCCGACGCGTCGCGCAACACGTGGAATCCCGCGTCGCGCATGATTCCGGCCACGTCGTCCGCACCCGCATAGGTGTCGTGATTGCCCAGCACGGCCCAGACTCCGAGGCGCGCACGCAGCCCCCGCAGCACCGGAACCAGCGGCCGGACCCGGTCCGCATCCCTGTCCGCGAGGTCCCCCGCAATGCAGATCAGGTCGGGCTTCAGCGCCACGACCCGCGCAACCAGCCGGCTCATCCACTTCGCCCCGAGTCGGCTGCCCAGGTGAGTGTCGCTGACCAGCACCAACCGCACTCCGTCGGCGCTCCGCGGCAGACCGGGCAGCACCACCTCGCGCCGGCCAATCACGGGCTCGCGGGAACCCTGGATCATGGCGACCACTCCGAGGACCGCCGCGAGCGACACGGCGGCGACTCTCAGGGGATCCGTCCAGCCGTGAAACCACAGGCCACCGCAGGTCGCGAGATCGACGGCGAGCAGGCACACGAACAGAAGGAAGAGGAAACCCAGCCACGTCGTGGCGAAAAACTCGGCGGCCTCGCCAAGCGCCTCCGCTCCGTGACGCCGCACCCAGAGCGCGATCGGAAGGCTGGCCCAACAAGTCGCCGCCACGGCAGCGACGATCCATCCCTGGACATGCGCGCCCACCCACGCCACCGACCCCAGCCGCCAGAACACGTAGGCGTTCAAGGCAGCCCAGATCGACAGGACGACGGTGAGGAAAAGGCTCATGCGAAAGAGAAGGATCCCCAGCACCGAGCCCGGAATCAATCGCCCTTCGCGGTATCACCGGGCGGGACGGCCCCGAGGATCCGCCCCAGGATCCGCCCCAGTTCGTCGCAGGAAAACGGCTTCTGCATCACCTCGCACCGCGTCAGTCTGGCGATCCGCGCGAGGGCGGACTCGGTTCCGTAACCGGTCATCACGATCACCGGAAGGTCCGGGCGCGTCCGCCGCAGCGCATGCACGAGGTCGACGCCGTCCATGTGCGCCATCGTGAGATCCGTGATCGCCGCGTGGTATTTGGCTGACTCGGCGGTGAACGACTCGAGCGCGAGCACGGGATCCTGGAACACCGTCGGACGGTAGTTCAACTGGACCAGGCGCATGGCGACCATCGTGCCGATGCTGGGCTCGTCGTCGACGACCAGCACGTCCTGGCCGTGGCCATCCGGCACTTCGCCGACTTCGGGCGAAGCCAGGTTGCGCGCCTGGCATTCGGGGAAATAGATGTCGAAGGTCGCGCCCCGCCCGGGCTCGCTCCGCACGGAAACGGCGCCGCCGTGGATCGACACGATGCCCTGCACGATGGCGAGCCCCAGTCCCGTCCCTTCGCCCGGCTTCTTCGTCGTGAAGAACGGATCGAATATTCGAGTGATCGTGGCGGCGTCCATGCCCGCTCCGTTATCCTCGACCCGCAGCCGCATGCAGGGTCCGCGCGGCGGCTCGTGGAGGTCCGCGGCCAGGGCCTCGTCCACGAGCACGCGCCTGACCGAGACCTCGATCCTTCCCGAACCGGAGCCGATGGACTGGACTGCGTTCGTGGCGAGGTTGACGACGACCTGGTGGATCTGCGTCGTGTTGGCGAGGATACGGCCGGATTCGAGTTCCTGGACGAACTCGATCGAGGCGGGCGTCGAGGCCCGCATGAGCTTGAGGGCGTCGGCGACGACCGCGCCGAGTTCGATGGGCTCGAGCTTCGCGAAGGATTTCCGGGAAAAAGTCAGGATCTGCGAGACGAGGTCCTTGGCGCGGAGGCCGCCGGCGCGGATCATCGACAGCGCTTCGCGCACCTCGCGGCTGGCGCCCGGCATGTAGGAGGCGAGCTCCGCGAATCCGAGGATGCCGGTGAGGATGTTGTTGAAATCGTGCGCAATGCCTCCGGCAAGCGTGCCCAGGCTCTCGAGCTTCTGGGCCTGGAACAGCTGCGCCTCCAGGCGCCGGCGCCGCTCCTGGTCGCTCACCCAGCCGCTGATGTCCTCCTCGAGCAGCAGCAGCCCGTGCGTGGCTCCGTCCGTCCCACGGATCGGAGACACGGTCGAACGCAACTGGAGGGCCCTGCCACCGGGGAGCTGCGACGAGATGTGCCCGTGCCAGGTCTCCCCGCGCGCCAGCGCGTCCGCGATGCCCGTGCGCGCCTCGTCGGGAAGGTTCGACCAGCGGGCCGCGCGGAGGTCCTCGCCGATGGGCCGGCTGCCATCCAGCCCGTGCATTTCGCAATAACGCGGGTTGGCGTAGGCGATCAGACCGTCGGGTGCCGCGAGCAGGACGCCCACCGGGCTCTGTTCGATGGCCTGCGACAGGCGCCGGACCTCGTCGACCTGGGCAGCGAGGCGCTCATTGGTATCGGCCAGTTCCGCGGTGCGCTGCGCGACGAGGCGCCCAAGCCGTTCCTTGTCGCGACGTTCCAGATACGAGGCCAGCCATGCCGAACCGGCCACGAAGGCGAAGGCCAGCAGCCCGTAGATGACATACGCGTAGACGCTCCGAAACCACGGGGGACGTACGACGAACGCAAGCGTCGCCTCCGTTCCGTCCCGCTCGCCGGCCCGCGGCCTGACGTGGAGTACGTAGGAGCCCTCCTTGAGGTGGTTGAACACGGCCGTCCCCGACGCGCCCTCGGAAACCCAGCCCGGCTCCCCCCCGTCCAGTCGCACCTCAAATCCGATCGGATTGGGCGAGCTGCCCACGGCCACGAAGTGGACCACCATGGAGTTGTCGGAGTAATCGAGCACCGGAAGGCTCGCCGCCCCGAGCCGGATCGTGCGCGCGCTCCCGGGCAGGTCCACCGAGGTGATGAGCGCGCGCAGCGGCGTGTCCACCGGCGCAGGCATGCGGGGGTCGTAGCGCGCGAGACGGTGATCCGCGTGCATCCACACGACTCCGTTGGGCTGGAACGTGAAATAGTAGGGCAGGAACCCGGCCCGGATGTGCTCGCCCATGTCGCGCCAGCCGCGGGAGGTCCGCTCGAGCACATGAATGGCGCCGTTCGCGGTGATCCACAGCCGCCCGCTTCCGTCGAGGCCGGGCCGGCCGACAATGTCGTCGAAGCCGCCGTGAAGTTTCGGCCACACATCGTCCTCCACAAAACGCGACTCCGCCTTGTCGAAGCGGAAGATGTGCTCGGCCGCGTTGAACCTAACCCGGCCGTCCACGGAGAACGCCTGCGACCATCCCTCGGGCAGGCCCGCATCGGGCCCGAAGATGTCCACGTGCGGCACGCCCTTGAC
>JAJXYI010000652.1 GCA_021780625.1 bacterium
CCTTTCGCAGCGCGCCGGCGCATGGAATCCAAATCGTTCGATCGAATCCAAATCGCCGGTTTCTTGCATCAGGGGCCGCCGGGCCGATTTTTGAGGGACCGAAGCGGTCCCTGTTTCGTCACTTATCCTAAAAACAGCAGTTGAATGGGGGTTTCAGGCAGGATTTTGAGCAAAAACGCCTGCCGATCCAGGGGCCTCGGCCATTGCATATTTCAACTGCGGCGCAGTTGTTCGGATCCAGTCGTGCAGACGGGTGTATCCGTCTTTTAACTGCTCGGCCCAACCGCCCCTTATAGAGACTTGTATTTCCTTCTGGCGGCCAGATTCCACCAAGCGGGCCGCGATCAATAGGAACCACCGCCGGCCCTTCTTCGCCTCGGTGTGTTTTTGGGGCACGATGAAGCGTACGAAGAGAACCCACAGGTTGTAGACCAGCAGCGTGAGCCTTGCTGCCAGCTCCGTGGTTGCCCTGGACTTTGCACAAAACCCACTGAAGCCCCACTGGTTTTTCAGCTCATCGAAGACGTTCTCCACGTCGGCTCTCTGCCGATACAGGTCTTGGATATTCCAGCCATTGAAGCTGTCGGGCAGGCTGGTCACGTACACGGCGAACTCATGCTTGTTGCGGTCCCAAAACTCGCCGGCTTGGTCGCCGGGGACTTTGCCCTGCAGCGAGCGCGCAAAGACAACCCGACGAGACTTGGCCCAGCCGCTCAATTGGATCCTTCCGTTGGCCACTTGCCAGGCTCCGACGTGCTCCGGTCCCTCCCATGCCGATTCGGGCACTTCAGCGAGGGCCTTGCGCACGTTCGTTGTCAGTTTGAGTTTGAACAGAAAGTAAGGTCGATCAGCCGCTTGCTCGTGCCAGGCCATCACCGCGTCATGGCCCAGCCCAAGGTCTCCCCGGTTCAACCAAACCTTCCTTTCCCCCAGCCACCGCTGTGCGTCCGCCATCGCCTCATGCCACTGCGTCGCCGTCACCGTGTCTCCCGACCGGAAACGGTACACCGGGCACATCCGCGTGCGCGCCACCACGGCGAGCAGGGGGTGGAAGCTCTTGCGTCCCGGCTTGCCCGGATTGTAGCCCACCTGCGCACCCTCTTGGTGCCCGTATTTTGGCTGTACCGTCGAGTCCCAGTCCAACACCACCGTCTCCGGCAACGCCTTCCACAGCGGCTTCGCATTGCGCGCTATCCACTCCGCCCCCAGCGCCGGATCCACCGACTTGAAGAACCGTCGTACCGTGTCGCTGCCTACCACCGCTTCCATCCCGAATATCTCTGGAATCGTCGGATCCTCTCGCATCCTCTCTATATGCGAGAAGCGCCGCCCGTCCGCCAACGCCGTCAAAATGAAACTCTGCAGTACGTCGTACACCGGCGCGGCGTTGGGACTGGTCCGCTTCACCGGACAATCTTCGGCGAGTTTCTTCACGATGCCTATATGCTCGGTATACGCCGCCCACGGCACAAGCCCTCCGAACGGCGTGAGCGCGTCATTTGTCACCGAAAGCCGGACCTTTCCTCCCGCTGTCGGAAACGTGAAATCTCCTTCACCCGCCGGGTGAAGCTCTTCTCCTCGCAGAACTGCGTCCATGGGGCTTTCCTCAAGCAAGTTCCGTGTCAGTCACTGTGTCCAAATGCTGTTTTTAGGCTTATGGAAGCCGGAATGCCATGGGGGCGAATAGGGTTTACCTCAAAGGCGAAACCGCCAACCAAGTCCCCGTTGGCGAAAAGAGGGGGAAGGAGCGATTTAGCGGTCGATTCGTCCGAAAACCTGACGATCAAGTCCTGGGTTTCGGCGCCCAAGCGGGCCGCGTCGACCTCCCAATTCCTCTCATCGTCCGACGATCCCAAATTCTCTCCCAAGCAACCTATACAACGCATGCGTACCCAGTCGACAACGCCGACAGGAACGGAACAGAAGTTCGAAGCCAACGAGATGTTTTTCTCCACCACCGACGGGAAGGGCATCATCACCGCCGGCAACCCTGTCTTCGCGAGAGTCAGCGCCTACTCGATGGAGGAGATGATCGGACAACCCCACAACCTGATTCGACATCCCGACATGCCGAGGGTCGTGTTTGAGGAACTTTGGGATGCCATAAAGGCCGGGAATATCTTCCTCGGGTACGTCAAGAATCATGCAAAGGGCGGCAATCATTACTGGGTGTTTGCCTCCGTCATACCCATCAGCAACGGTTACCTGTCCATACGATTCAAACCCTCGGAGGCCGGGGTGCGCGCCGCGGAGGAAATCTATCGAGCGATGCTGGGCGTGGAGAATCAGGGGGACAGGGCGGATTCCCGGCAGAGGGTGCGGGAGGCTCTGGAAAAGAGCCTTCGGTCGAACCATTACAAGAGCTACGAAAGCTTCAGTCGGGCGATGCTGGCTCAGGAGATAAGGCATCGGGATGAGGAAATTCGCAGGAAGGAACTTGAGCTCTTCCCGCGGGAACTGAAGGCGACGAGCGCGGTGGCGATCCAGGAGTTGTTCAGGAAAAGCACCGGTATCTACGACGTCCTTACAGAGCTGTCCAAGGGCCTCGAGGCATTTTCTGGAATCAATCAGAAGATACAGGATAAGGGGCAGGCCATCGTCAGGAATGCCGACCATTTCAGATTCAGCGCCATGAACGCGCATATTGCTTCGGATCCGCTCGGGGCCAAGGGCGCGCCGCTGAGCATGGTGGCCCGGTTCCTCGACACCTATTCCCGCAACCTGTCGGGCAACGTGATCCTCCTCGCTAAAGACATCGAGATGATCGCCCAAGTGCTGGAGAATGTGACAACATACATTTCCACGACCCGCCTCGTCATGGAGATGAGTATCTACTATCAGGCGGAGATGGTGGCGGAGACCGGGGACGAAAATCAGGAAAGGCGCGTATTCAAAATCCTCAAAGACCTGGTCGACGGATTCGAGACCCTCCACAACGCCACCACGAAGGAATTGTTGGCGCTACAGGGCAGGCTTCCGCAGATCACGGGCAAGAACGAGGATCTCCGGAAGGACATCGTAAGCCTTCAGGTTGCGCAGATCAGCGGAATGACGGAGGCCGTGCGGATACCCGAAGCGGAGTCGATACGGACGATGATGCAGGACTTCAGGGCGGAGGTTCAGCAGGCGGTGCAGGAGCTCGAGTACCTTGCGGCCGCGGTTGAGCATTTGCAGGAGGTCACGAGCACGACGCCGCCGAGGATAAACAGGATCCGGGAGGATTTGAACGCCATCCACGCCACCCTGACAGGCCGGATCTGAGAACGGTCGCCCACGCCCCCTGCAGACCGCCCGGTGCGCCGACCAGTGGGGCAGCCTGCCACAGGGGGCGCACGGCGGGGCGATTGGTGGCACGGCTGGGCGGATCAGGGGCTGAGTGTCGATTGCGGGAGTGAAGTGGACTCCGTACCGGCGAGGCGGCGTATCGGAGGATTGGCGACTCTTTCGAAGGTGGATCCCCGAACTGTGGTCTTGTGAGTGGTGAAGGGTGGCATCGGGCTTACTTTGCGCGGCGGGGGCGGGGCTGCGTTGACGTAGATCAACCGCGGGCCGGATTTGATTTGTGTGCGTGGCCAGCGAGAAGCCCGGGCGGATCCGGAAGGCGGGGGGCGAGGGCGACGCGTAACGGTCAAGCAGCGTCAGGCCTGCGTTTGTCGACGACCCTGTTTGGATCTGACGTCCCGCTGACCGGACTTGCGCGCCTCCACTATCCCCGTCTCTTGCAGCCGTGTGGCACCCGCACACCTCGGCCGTGGCCCCGTCATCCCCCGCTTTTCCCCCATGAAAAATCGTAGTCTATTCCTCGCTTCGCTGCTCGCGCTCGCACCGCTTTCCGGATTGGCCGGAACGGCTCGCATCACGTTGGACATCAATCACGCCGTTGGCCAAATCGATCCGCACATTTACGGCATCTTCATGGAACCGATCGGCCGTGATCAGGGCGCCGTGAAATTCAACACGCTCTACGGTCCGGTTTACGATCCGAAATCCCCGCAGGCGGACAAATTTGGCTTCCGCAAGGACATCATCGACGCGGCACGCGAACTCGGGCTGACGCAGATGCGCTGGCCGGGCGGGAATTTCACGTCGACCTACCATTGGCAGGACGGCATCGGGCCGAAGGACAAGCGCCCGCGCCGCATGGAGCTGGCCTGGGGCACGGTCGAGAGCAACCAGGTGGGCACGGACGAGTGGGTCGAGCTCAACAAGGAAATCGGCTCCGACGACGTGGTCTGCATCAACGGCGGCACCGGCACCCTCGAGGAGGCGGGCGATTGGGTTCAGTACTGCAACGCCCCGACAGACTCGTATTGGGCGGACAAGCGCGCCGAGTACGGACATCCGCAGCCCTACGGAATCAAGTACTGGTGCCTCGGTAACGAGGTCGACGGCGCACCGTGGATTCTCGCGCATAAGGACGCGGACGACTACATCAAGTTTGCCGTCGAGGCGGCGAAGATCATGCGCCACTGCTCGCCGGGCACGCCGCTCCACTTTATCGCCAACGGCTCGTCCTACTACCAGGATAACATGGACTGGGTGAACTGGAACCGGAAGGTGATCAACGGCCTGTATGGAATCGCAGACTACCTCTCCATTCACCGCTACTGGGGAAACGACAAGGATTACTACCGCCTTCTCGGCCAGCACGAGGTGGATCTCGACCGGGCGATCACCATCACCGGGGCGCAGTTGAAGACCGTGCAGGAGGTCCGGCATGGCAAGCCGATGTATCTTTCGGTCGACGAGTGGGCTCCTCCCTTCAACGGCGGACCCCTGTCCACGTTGGTGCTCGCGGAGTATTTCAACACCTTCATCCGCCACGCGGACGTTGTGAAGATGGCCAACTACACGCTGCTCACCTCGATCCTCGGGCGCGACATGAAGACCGGCGAGACCTTCAAGTCGCCGCTGTTCTACGCCTTCAAGCTTTTCTCGAGAAACTGCCGGGGCGAGGCGCTGGACTCCTACGTCAACTGCGGCACCTTTTCGACCGGCGCCGACTATGGCGAGATGCCGTATCTGGACGTTTCCACGGTTTATGACAGAAAGGCGGGCCAGGTTGTGATCAACGTCGTCAACCGCGACAAGAGCGAGGCGATCGCGACGGACATCCGGAGCGTCACGGGCTCGTTTGCCGGCTCCGCGACCGCGAGCGTGATCAACAGCGACGATCTTGGAGACAAGCCCTACACCTATGCGGCGCGCGACACGTATCCACCGAAAACGGACACCTTTGCCGCGAGCGGATCGTCGATGCATTACGTCTTCCCGGCGCATTCGTTCACGCAGATCGTGGTGTCGGTGAATCAAAGGTGAAGGCGAGCGGGTTTTCGCCGGGTTCGGGTTGAACGCCGAGACCCTATTGCGCGTCGGCCGGGCAGGACAGGGGTCTGCCCGAGCCGGCCCAGTGTCGTCGGCTCGCGCGACCTGGACTAGGCGACCGTACTGGGTGGCTCGACGCCGGTGCGGTGCGGGCCGGTCCTCAGCAACGGCCCCGCTCAGGCATCGCCAGAAAGTTTGGCGGGCGGGCTGTCGGCGGGCGGTGATTCCAGGCGAGTGAGGATCGATGGCCCGTGCGACTGTTGGCAGCGGGAGTAGTACTTTAGGTGGAGGGGGGATATCACCAATGTCATCTTGAGATTGCCCGAAGGCTGCGGCGTGGTTCGTGCGTGCCACTTGCTCGAAATCCGTTGCTGTTGAAGCGGGTTGAGCTGGGGCAGCGCCCCATGTCTTCACATTTCCAATACCCCAGCCGGAATCAGTGCGATGCTCGATCGCTCTCGTGCTGCGGGCAGGAATATGAGGCGATGCGGCGCCGGTCTTCCGACGAATGCAGGACAGCTTGGATGAAAACGCATCGGACAGCAGACCTGCAAATTGTGAGCAGGCTGGCTGACCGGCGGGGAGGTCACGCTTGAGCGGATGCACTCACAGGTTCCAAAAGACCCAGGCGGTCGGCCTGTCGTCCGACCCTGTTCTTCGCACGGCATCGGGTTGGAACACGCCGCCGGCTGGCGTTGAATGGCGATCGAGGCCGGTGTCCATTCACAGTGGGGTGGCGGTACCTGGCGCGGCTGACCCTGTCCGGCGTTCACGTGGCGGGAACGTTCCGTTGGCATACGTGACTCTCGGCGCTTTTCCGCAGCCGCAGGGTTGTCTTGAGTGCTACCTGGCGGCCGTGGAGCGGGCTGAGCATTGGGGGTTCGTCCTCGAACCTGTTTGTCTCAACGATACTCGTCTGCGCGGCGAGTCGCTTGGCGACCTGTTGGCGAGTCGAGGCACGGTCGGCGTGATTTTGGGATCAACGCGGGCCGGTGCCGTAGTGCCCTGTCATATCGACTGGCCAAACCTGACAGTGGCCGCGGTGGGCCGCGGAGGTCGGCTTCGGCCGATTCGGCACTTTGCAGTCGACCGATCCGGCAATGCCCGGTTGGCGGTACGCAAGATTTTGTCGGCGGGGTATCAACGAATCGGTCTCGTTATTCCCGAATCCTGGGACCATTCCGACGAACGGGCATGCTCGCCTGGTTATCTGTCCGAGCGCTGCCGCATTCCGGAGCCTCATCGGATTCCGGTCCTGATGATCGGAGGGGGAAAGGACTCGGCGGGCAACCTGTGTTGCGGCGATGAGGTTGCGTTGGCCACATGGTACCACCGACACAAGCCGGAGGTCATACTGAGCCATAAGCCGCTCGTGTGGAGGGCGCTCGAACAAATGGGGCTTTCTATTCCGCGCCACGTGGCGTTCGTTGATCTGGCCCGAACCCATGGGGGGTCGGGCAGCGCGGGAGTCAGCGAGGACGGCGTTCGAATGGGTGCCATCGCTGCCGAAGAGCTGATCACATTGATGCTCAATCGAAGGACAGACCGTTCGCGGGCCGCGTCCACAACCGTCATACAAGGAATCTGGGAGGACGGGACTTCGCTGCCCCGGAGGTCTGGATTCTGAGCGACATCGACTTTGGTATAGGGTGGGCGGGTGCCTTGAATTCGTGGGGAAGACAGGGCACCCGCCTATATTTCGTATCAGGGAGTCGGCTCCGATTCTGTCGTTGGAGCCTGTTGGAATCGCGTCGTAGCGGCTGCGCGGGGGGCGCGGCGCAGACTAACGCCGTGGGTTGGCGCGGTGAAATCAAGGCCGGGAAAAACCGATCGGCGCCTTGCCCCACCCATTGCCTGCACACGGCCGCGCCTCAGGAGAGCGAGGCCATGTCGATCACGAAGCGGTATTTCACGTCGCTTTTGAGCATGCGTTCGTAGGCGGTGTTCACCTCGTCCATGCGGATCATTTCGATGTCGCTCGTGATGTTGTGCCGACCGCAGAAATCCAGCATCTCCTGCGTCTCGGGCAGGCCTCCGATCAGGGAGCCGGAGAGCGAGCGGCGGCCCATGATCAGCGAGAACGAGGCCACGGCCATCGGTTTTTCGGGGGCTCCGACCAGCACCATCTGGCCGTCGCGTTTCAGCAGGGTCAGATACGCGTTGATGTCGTGTGTGGCGGATACGGCGTCGAGGATGAAGTCGAAGGTGCCGGCGTGCGCGGCCAATGCATCGGGGTCCTTGGAGACGACGACATCGTGGGCGCCGAGGCGCTTGCCGTCCGCGATCTTGCTGGGCGACGTCGTGAAGAGGACGACATGCGCACCGAACGCCTTTGCGAATTTGACGCCCATGTGGCCGAGGCCTCCGAGGCCGACGATGCCGACCTTCTGGCCGGGCCCGACCTTCCAGCGGCGCAGCGGCGAATAGGTGGTGATGCCCGCGCACAGAAGAGGCGCGGCGGCGGCCAGATTGAGGTTCGAGGGGATCCGGAGCACAAAGTCCTCGGTGACGACGATGCTCTGCGCGTAACCGCCGAGCGTCGGGGCGCCGAGGTGTTTGTCGATGCTGCCGTAGGTCATCACCATGCCGGCGCAAAATTGCTCGAGGCCCGCCCGGCAGTCCGGGCAGGTGCGGCAGGAGTCGACCAGGCAGCCGACGCCGACCGTGTCGCCGACCTTGAACTTCTTCACGCCCTTTCCGACGGCCGTCACTCGACCCACGATCTCGTGGCCGGGCACGGCGGGATACTGCGTGAAGCCCCATTCGTTGCGCGAGAAGTGAAGGTCGGAGTGACAGACGCCGCAGTATTGGATCTCAATTCGAACGTCGGTGTCGGTCGGAACGCGGCGCTCGATGACCGTGGCTTCGAGAGGAGAGGTCGCGGCGGGAGTGGCAAAAGCCTTGGTGGAGTAACAGACGGGTTTTGACATGGAGGTGGCGAATTGTGCGGTGGATGGTGTCGGTTTCTGTGCTGACGGTAGCACAGCCGCGCGCGAAAATCGCCTGTGGGATTGCTATGGCTGTCGGGAAATTGCTCCGAATTATCCCGTGCGGGCGCCGGGAAGTGGATGCCTGGAGGCCGGAAGCGGCGGCGACACGATTGCCAGGCGGGGAGTGGGGCACTGGGTGCGTTCCCCCAGTGCGATCGCTACGGCAGCGCCTTGTACGTGAAATTCCTGAAGCGGACTTCGCCGGAGCCTGCGGCGAACAGGGCAGGGCGGAGGCTGAGGAAGCCGCCCGCGACATTGTGATTATAACCCGACACCTCGAACTGCATCCAGTGCTTGGTCCAGTGTTTGCCGTCCGGGCTGTACCACAGGGTCAGGACCTGATGGTTGTTCCGGAGCGGAAGGAAGTAGTGGGTGCCGATGTACGCCGGCTTCTTGAAAGCGGTGGTCTCGCCCTTCCCGTACTCGAGCATCTTATCGTTGGAGAACCCGATACCGGCGAACAGCCGGTCACTGTAGATGCTTCACTGGCTCCGCATGCCTGAGCGTTCTTCGGGTCCTGTCCAATCCCCCTCCGGATCTTTTCAGCCGCCGGGTCTCCGAAACCGTGAGGGCGGTACGCCGCTCCAGCGCCGGAAGGCCGCGGAGAACGAATAGGCCGAGGAGTATCCGACCCGGTGTGCGATCCATTCGAGCGTCTGCGAGGACGACCGCAGGATCGAACCCGCGCGGCGCAGCCGCAGGTGCGTGAGATGGCTGGCGGGGCTGCGCTGAATGTGGCGGTGGCAGAGCCGCCTCAGGTGCTCTTCGCTCATGCAGGCAACCGACGCCATCTCGGCCATCGTCCACTCGTGCGCGAGGTCGGCCTCGACGGCGCACCATAGTTTTGCAAGCCGGGCATCAACCACATCGGTTCCGGCCAGACGTCGTGCACTGGCGTCCAGGACGGTGACGAGCGCCTCCATGACCGCAGGATGAGCCGCACCAGCGGCCTCGCGCGTCAGCAGGCGGATTGTCGAGACGAAGTCCGACGCGTCGACATCAATGAGCTCCGGCCTGCGCCCCTTCAGTGCGGGCGCGGCGGCCGTGTCGTCGAAAAACACCCAGGCGAGCGTCCAGGGACTGCTCCCCGCGATCTCGAAGGCGTGGTGAACGCCGACAGGCGCGAGGAGCACACGCCCCGGCTGCCATTCGACCGATCGCCCGCCCACCAGCGTCCGCCCCCGGCCGTCGACCGACGCCACCAGGTGGCTGTGAACCGAGTTCAGGCGCACCATGCGATAGGGCGGCTGCAGGACGCTGATGCCGATCCAGATGAAGGGTGCGTTTCGAAGCACCGGATAGTGCCGGCTGTCGAGCATGTGCTCGCGGCAGCCCCGGCCGATCAGGTGGGTTTCGCGTATGAACTCGGGGGGTGGCAGCATTGGCATTCGGGGCGTCACTCTGCTAGCATCGGATGACCGTCTCCTCGACAACAACATCCCTTCATTACAGTTCCCCATGCGCCCACGCCTCCATCCCGTCGTCTTTCTGCTCACCTTGGCCAGCCTTGCAACGTCCTCCGGACTGCATGCCCAGGAAATCCAGGTCTCCGCCGCCCGCAAACCCGAGGCCGTGCAGACGCTGCACGTGTCCGCAACGCTCCCGGTCCCCAGCCTGACCTCGATCCGCCCGGGCGAGGTGACCCTGCTGCCGGGACTGTTCCGAGCGCGGCGCGAGCTCACCAAAGCCTACCTCAAGCGGCTCACCACCGACGACATCCTGCAGAACTATTACCTCGAGGCGGGGATCTCGGTAGACAAGCCTTACGACCAGCTCATGCAGGGCTGGGAGGCGCCCTCCAGTCAGCTGCGCGGGCATTTCGCCGGGCACTGGCTTTCGGCCGTCGCCCATTTCGCCGCGACGGACCACGATCCGCTCATGGCGGAGCGCGCCTCCGAGGTGGTCGAGGGACTCAAGCGTTGCCAGGCGCTCAACGGCGGGGAATGGGTAGGCTCCATCCCGCGGAAGTATTTTCGCATCCTTGAGGACGGAAAGCGCTTCATCTGGTCGCCGCAGTACACGCTGCACAAGACGATGATGGGCCTGTTCGACGACTACGTGTATCTGCACGACAAGGACGCGCTCGATGTCGACAGTCGGTCCGCGGACTGGTTTCTCTCCTGGACGGACCGGCTGCTGAAGGAGGGCAAGGGCAACGTCATCTACAGCGGCGAGAGCGGCGGAATGCTCGAGCTGTGGGCCGAACTCTATGGGGCGACGAAGGATCCGCGCTACCTGACGCTTGCCTCGCGTTACGACATGCCCGACATGTTCCGCGGCCTGCTGGAGGGCCGGGACCCGCTCAGCGACGACCACGCCAACGCAAGCATTCCGTGGGTCCAAGGCGCGGCGAAGGTGTACGATGTCACCGGGGACCCGACTTACCGGAAGATCGTCGAGGACTTCTGGAAGGACGCGGTGACTGACCGCGGCATGTTCGCCACGACGGGTGCGAACGCAGGAGAATTCTGGATACCGCCTCACCAGTTCGGCCGCTTCCTCAGCGACCGGACCCAGGAACACTGCACCGTGTACAACATGGTCCGCGTCGCCCAGGACCTCTTCCGCTGGACGGGGGACGCACGTTATGCGGACTACATCGAACGTGCCCTCTACAACGGAATCCTGGCGCAGCAAAATCCCCAGACCGGGATGGTCACCTACTTCCTGCCCCTGGAGCCCGGCGCCCAGAAAAAGTGGAGCACCGAACGGCATGATTTCTGGTGCTGTCTCGGCACTTCTGTGCAGGCGCAGGCGATGTACGAGGGCCTGATCTATTATCAGGCCCACGACGGCGTGACCGTCAGCCAGTTCATTCCCTCGCAGGCCACCCTGGGTGTCGCGGGTCATCAAATCCGGATCATCCAAAAGGTCGATCCGAGCGGCGGACAAACGAACTTCACAAACCCGGGTGACACGACACGCTTCGACGTCGACTTGGATATTTCCTCGGACGACGCGGCCCCCTGGACGCTTCGCGTCCGACAGCCGGCCTGGGCGATCGGGCCGGGGGTGGTGACGGTGGACGGAAAACCTTTGGCCGCGGAGGTCTCGAAAAAGGGTTTTCTCGAGATCACGCGCAAATGGACTTCGGCGCAGGTGAAGGTATCATTCAGCAAGCGCATCACCGAGGAGCCATTGCCCGGCGACCCTGGGCGCGTCGCATTGCTGGACGGTCCTGTCGTGCTTGCGGCCCTCACCGCGAATGAGCCCGAGCTTGTCGCAAAGGGAGCGATCACTCCTCAATACGAACATCAATACGTGGACGGCAGCCCATGGCAGTCGGGGCATTTCCTCGTGCAGACGCGGCAGGGAACGGTTCCATGCGAGCCCCTTTTCGAGATCGCGGACGAGCACTATTGCGTTTACTTCACCGTGCCTCGCCAGTGAACAGGCGGTCCGCGTTTTACGACGCAAGCGGACGCGGAGCAAGGCGACTCCGGGGGCGTCCTAAACCCATACCCTACACCTCCTGGGTGAGGCCTGAATCCGTGCCTCGCTCGGATTTCAGTCTCTGTGTCCTCTGCGTCTTGTGGTTCAAACTCAACTACGTCATTGAGGCGCTGCATCGCGACTCAGGCAGGCGAGCTTGGCGGCCAGACCCGACTCCGGTTGCAATCCCGCGCCCCGTCACGGCGCGGACGAGGGCAGGCTCTCCTCCTGGATGAGCCGGTTGCGGAGTTCGATGAGCTTGGGGTCGAGTTCGAGGGCCCGCCGCCATTGCGCGATGCCGCCGACGCGGTCGCCCTCATGCACGAGCAGGAACCCGAGGGCGACGTGCGCGTTGATGTCGGACGGGGCGAGCGCGACGACACGGCGGTAGAGACGGATGGCTGCCGTGAAATCGTTCAGGCGCGCATGGAAATCGGCCACACGTGCCAGAATGACGGGGTTGTTCGGGGCTGCCTCCTCGGCGTGTGTCAACGCCGCGGATACCTCCGCCGGCCTTGCCAGCTGTTCCGCGCAATAGGCCAGGGCCAGCTGGGCATCGGCGAGCCCGGGAGCGTGTTCGACCGCGGTCCGCAGGTGCACAACGGCGCCCGCGGCATCCCCGCGTGCGAGCAGGGCGAAGCCGGCGCCGGCATTGGCCTCGGGGTTGTCTGGGTCGACCGAAAGCACGAGGTTGTAGAGAAAGAGCGCCGATGCCGCGTCTCCGTGCTGCAGCGCGGTGCTGCCGATTTGCAGCGTCCTCGCCCGCAGCGTGGGGTCCTCCCTCAGTGCGTGGGTCATCAGCGCCCGCGCCCGATCGAGGTGGCCGGAGTTCATTTCGAGAAAGCCGAGCTGGCATTGGACCAGCGGATTGTCGGGCCGGAGGGCGAGCGCCGAACGGTAGAGCGACATTGCCTCCTTCACGTTGCCCTGTTTTTCGCGCAGGCCGGCCAGCATGACCAGTGCCTGATCGTTGCTCGGATTCAGCGCTCGGGCGAGCTCGGCGTGCATCACAGCCTCATTGAAATGGCCGGCGTCGAAGAGAGCGGACGCGAGGAAACCCTGGGCCACGTCGTTGCGATCCGACACCCGCACCGCGTGCTCGAACAGCGACACCGAATTTTGCCAGACGCCCTCCTGATTCCAGGTGCGTGCGGCGCAGGCGACAAGAAGGGCACCGGCGACGACGGCTCCGGCCACTCGTCCCAGGCGCCCAATCCAATTTGGGATGCTCCAAATCAGGGCCAGTTCGATTCCGAGCAGCGGCAGGTAGGTGTAGCGGTCGGCCATCGACTGAAATCCGGCCTGCACCAATCCGAGTACCGGCAGTAGGGCGACGAGATACCAGGCCAAACCCGCGGCGATCCAGGGGCGGGTGCGGCGCTGCGACCAGGCCAGCGCGACGAGACCGGCCAGGAGAGCCGCGGTGCACGCAATGACGAGGACGGGCCAGTATCCTGGATGTGGATAGCAGACCACGAGATTGAACGGCCAGACGAACTTGCCAAGATAACGCGCCAGCGACACCTCCGCATTTCCTGCCCGGGCGGCGAACGGGAGCGTGAAGACCAACGCTCCGGCGTTCCGCTGCATCAGCAAGGTGGCCGCCGAGGCAGCGCCCGACAGCACAAAAAACGGCAGCTTCTCGACCACCAAATGCCGCCACGCAACCGGCGACGTGCCGCGACCAAACGGCCAGAAGTCCAGCACCAGCAGGACCAGCGGAAGCGTCACGAGCATCGGCTTGCACATGAGCCCCACGGCAAAGCAGGCGAAAGTCAGCAGGTAGGAGCGCCAGGCTGGCCTGCCTGACTTGCGGACGTCGACATAATGCGCATAGGCGAGCAGCGTCAGGAGAAAGAAGCAGCCGCTCATCACGTCCTTGCGTTCCGTGATCCAAACTACGGATTCGACTCGCAGCGGGTGCCACGCGAACAGGGCCGCGGCAAAAGCGCTTCGCCAAAATCCCCCCGCCAGACGCCGGAAGACCAGAAACGCCAGCACGGCGTTGAGTGCGTGCCAGAGCACGCTGGTGAGGTGATGACCGGATGCGAACGGACCGTAGAGCTGCCAATCCAGCATGTGCGACAACCAGGCGAGCGGATGCCAGTAGTCGGCCCGTGCGGTGAAAGCCCAGCGCAAACCCGCCCAACTCAGTCCGCCCTGCACGTGCGGATTGGCGGTCACGTAGCTTGGATCGTCGTAATTGATGAAACCAAAACCGATCGCTCGGCTGTAAAGCAGGAGAGTGCCGCCGAACAACAGCGCGGAAACAATCGCGGTGCGGAGTCTTGGGAGCATGGCTAGAGTCGTCGTCGAATTGGACAGAGGACGACGCACGGGACCAGGGCCGTCGTTGTTTCGGCGCGGCTGAGAGGGGCATTGCGGCCCCCCGTGGGACCGGGCGGCTTCGGCGCCTGCGTACAGGATGGCGCGAAGACGACGACGCCAATGTTAGCCTCGGTTTTTTCCGCTGACCGCATTTTCGGGATGAAAGGGTGGGAGGCGGGTCGCTCTCAATTGCCAGGATGGGGGACGTTGACTCCCAGTCGCCGTGCGGCGTCGTACTGCGCCGCCGCTTCGTCCGACCGCCCCACGCTCGTCAGGGCCATCGCCAGGTTCAGGTGTACCTGGGCCAGGTTTGGATCCAGTCGGAGCGCGGACTGAAAATGAGCGATTGCCTCTCGGGGGTGTCCAGTGACGAGCAGCACCGTGCCGAGATTGTTGTGAGCCTCGGGCTGGTTCGGGTCGATCCGCAAGGCCTGTTCGTATTGGACGATCGCCTCCGGTAGTCGGTCCGAATCGCGCAGTGCGTTGCCGAGATTGAGATGGGCTTGGGCGAAATTCGGATCGATTCGCAGCGCTTCGTCGTAGTGCGCCATCGCCTCGGTCGTTCGCCCGGTGATCCGCAGGACGTTGCCGAGGTTGTTTTGGATGTCGGGCCGCGCGGGGTTGATGTGCAGGGCCTGTTGGAATTGGGTGATCGCCTCCGTGGGTTGCCCTGCCTTGGCCAGTGCGATGCCGAGCTGATCGTGCGCATCGACGAAATTCGGATCGAGGCGCAAGGCCTGCGTGTAGTGCGCGATCGCCTCGGCGCCACGGCCTGAGTCCGCGAACGCGTTCCCTAGGGCGGTTTGCGCATCGGGCATGGCAGGGTTGAGCCGAAGCGCCTGCTCGTAGTGCGCGATGGCCTCGGGCAGGCGGCCGAACTGCATGAGGGCGTTGCCGGCATTGTACTGCGGCTCGGCGTACGAAGGATCCAGGCGGATCGCGTCCTCGTATTGGATCAGCGCATTTTCGGGCTGGCCGGACTGGGCCAGGATGTTGCCGTAATTGTTGTGAGCATACGCGTTGCCGGGGCGTTTCACGACCGTGTCGTGCCAGATCGCCGCGCTGCTGCGGTAGTCGGTGTTGCGTTCGATGCTCAGACCTCCCAGGCCGACCGCCACCGCCGCCGCCGCCATCCACACACGGCGGCCCAGCCACGCGTATAATGCCAAAGTGATCAGCACGATCACCGGCGCCAGGGCGAGGTACATGCGGTGCTCGGCGAGCGTTTGACGGACAATTGGAACGAGGGACGTCGGCGCCAGAATCGCGAAAAAGCAAACGCCCAGAAACCCCAGAGCCGGACGGCGAACGAGCGCGACCGCGGTCGCGGCGACCAGGGCGGTCACGAATGCCGCGTAGGGCATCACATCCCACGCGGATGAGACCCACTTGACGCCGTAATCGACGATCAACGGGTGCGGCCAGACCGACAGCCAGAGATAGTGAGAGACTGCCTGAAACTGGGTCGCGGCATAGGACCAGAAGCTCACTCCGACACCGAAGCCGGCCGAGCCACCGCGATCGGCGGCGAGCAGCACCAGCGCCAGCAGAGGAATCCAGGTTGCGGCCAGCGCGAAATGAACCCGCCTGCGACGGCGCCAGGCTTCCCGGAAACTGCCGGCGATAAAGGTCCGATCGTAGAGCAACACGATGAGCGGGGCCGAGACCATCACCTCCTTGGTGCCCATGCCGAGAAGGCAGGAGACGAAGGCGAGCGCGAACCACGTGCCGGACCGGCCGTGAATGCGTCCGCCTGGCCGTGGACTCGGTGCGCTTGGCGCGGGTGCCGCCGACACCGCGACCCCGGCTCGGGCGAGCAGGCCCGATTCCGCACCGCGAATGAAACAATAAAGGGTCAGCAGATAGAACAGGCCCATCAACGACTCGGCCCGCTGCACGATGTAGGTTACCGACTCGGTCTGCAGCGGATGCACCGTCCAGAGCAGGGCCGCGGCAAAGGCGAGCGGCGTTGCGTCGCCTGCGGACACGAAACCGGAGGACGTTGTCTGATTTCCGCCGCGTGCTCCGAAGCCGGTGAGCGTGCGCCGGATGATTCCGAACAAGGCCACGCCTGCCAGAGCGTGGATTAGAAGGTTCAGCGCGTGATAACTCCAGACGTGGTAGCCGCTGAGCGCGTAATTGAGCGCGAAGGACAGATTGAGGATCGGGCGGCCCGTGACGGTCACGCCGCCGCCAGGCGGCGCGACCGCCGCGAACACGTTGCGGAGCGTCGGGTTTTGGGGGATCGACAGCAGGTCGTCGAAGATGAACGGCCCTGCAAAACTGTTGGCGTAGACCGTCATCGCGGCGAGCACGATGCCCACGCATGCCATGAAGGTCATTCGGGAAGAGGCGAGGGGCGCTGGCATGGCCGGCGATAGGTGCGACGGTTTCATCAGTCGGATGTGCCGCGTGCCTGGCGCTGCCGCGCAAGCGACGCGGCAAGACGGCCGGGCCTGAGCGGTTGAAACAGGGTGGCAGGGAGGGCAGGGGATGCGGGGGCGGGGGCGCGCAAAGGGGCCATGGGGCGAATTGGGAAGGGATGCTGGAGCCGACCCGGGCTCATGGAAAGACTGGATACAAGGAGCCGATTCGGGATCGGGGAATGGGAATAATATTCCCGCGCCGGCCGATTCCTGATCTACGGAAAGCGTGCATGCCCCGGAGCCTCAAGCCAGGCCCGCTGTCGCCGCCACCAAGCGGCGCGCGGTGCTCCTCGTCGTCGGCCTGTTTGCGGTCCTGGCGCTGGCGGCCTACCGCAACGCCTTCGAGGCCCCGTTCGTGCTGGACGATGCGGACTCCATCACGGAGAACGCGACGCTGCATCACCTGTGGCCGCTGTGGCGCGTGCTGTCGCCGGCCGCCGGCGGCGCGACGGTGAGCGGCAGGCCCGTGTTCAACCTCAGCCTGGCGGTCAACTACGCCATCAGCGGCGACGCGGTGTGGAGCTACCATGTGCTCAATCTGCTGATACATTTTCTTGCGGCGTGCGTGCTCTTCGGGATTGTCCGGCGCACGCTGGGGCTGCCGGTCCTGCGCGCGCGGTTCGGCGACGCCAGGCTGCCCCTGGCGGCCGCGGCGGCGGGCGCGTGGCTCGCGCATCCGCTGCTGACGGAATCCGTCACCTACGTGAGCCAGCGCGCGGAGTCGCTTGCGGGCCTGTTCTGCCTGCTGACGCTGTACGGCTTCATCCGCTCGGTGGAAAGTAACGGACGGATCGGCGCGGTGTCGTGGCGCGCGGCGTCGTTTGTCGCCTGCCTGCTCGGAATGGCTACGAAGGAGATCACGGCGGCGGTCCCGCTGTTGGTGCTGGCGTACGACGTGACGTTCGTGTGCGACCGGGCGAAGTCCGGGCTCATCGAGGCATGGCGGCTTCGCCGAGGATATTACGCCGCTCTGGCGTCGACTTGGATCCTCCTGGCGGAGCTCATCCTGGGCAGCCATCTGCGGGGAGGCACCGTCGGCGCCAGCGCCGGGCTGTCCACCCTTGTCTACCTCCAGACGCAATGTTACGCGATCGCGGTCTATCTCAAGCTCTGCGTCTGGCCGCATCCGCTGGTGTTCGACTATGGCCTGAAGGTCGTCCGCCATCTCGCCGACGTCTGGCTGCAGGCCGTGATGATCTTGGGGCTGCTGATTGGAACCACGATCGGCCTCTGGAGGCGCTCGGCGGCGGGGTTTGCGGGCGCCTGGTTCTTCGCGATTTTGGGGCCGTCCTCCAGCTTCGTTCCCATCGGATCGGAGACGATGGCCGAACACCGCATGTACCTGCCGCTGGCGGCGGTGGTGGTGCTGGCGGTGACGGGCCTGTACGCCGCATTCGGGCGGCGCAGTCTGGTGATCTGGCCGGTCGTGGCAGGAGTGCTCGGCTGGATGACCTTCGTGCGCAACGAAACCTATGGTTCGGAACTTGCGCTGTGGCGCGACACGGTGGCAAAGGCGCCGCACAACGGACGAGCCCGCTACAATCTCAGCATCATATACTCCAAACAGGGGCACTACGCCGAGGCGGCGGCGGAGGACGAGGCGACCTTGAGAAACGACGATGGATGGACGGCCGCCGCACAGGTGCCGCCCATCGAGAACAAACTCGGGTACGACCTGGCTTCCGCCGGGCGGTTGCCGGAGGCCGTGGCCCATTTTGAGCAGGCATTGCGCCTGCGGCCGGGGTACGGCCGTGCACACCTCAATCTGGCGAGGGCGCTGGTGCGCCTTGGCCGATATCCCGAGGCGATCCGCCAGTACGGTGAGGCGGTGCGGTTGCTGCCCAAAGACGCGGGAATCGAGGCTGAACTCGGCGGCGTGTGGATGCACGAGAGTAAGCCTGAAAAAGCCATCGAGGCCTATCGGACTGCTGTTCGGCTCGCGCCCGCATGGGCACCGGGATTCAACAACCTCGCCTATGTTTGCCTCACGGTCGGCAAGGGCGACGAGGCGGTCTCGGCCTATCGCGAGGCAGTGCGCCTGAATCCGCGTTATGTGGCGGCGTGGGTTGGGCTGGGCTATGCGCTGATCCGGGTGGGTCGGCCGGAGCAGGCGATCGCACCCTGTCGGGAAGCGGCGAAACTCCAGCCGAAGTTTGCCGACGCACAGAACATCCTGGGTATCGCGTTTGCCGAGACAGGTCGGACGACAAAGGCCGTCACCTGCTTCGAAAATGCGCTGCGCCTGGGAGCCGGCGGAGCGGACGTGCACACCAATCTAGCCAATGCTCAGGCGGCTCTGGGGCGCACGGACGACGCGATCGCCCAGTACAGGGAGGCGCTGCGCCTGGATCCAAATTATGTCCCTGCCCGCGATGCGCTGGCGGACCTGTTGAGACGGGCCGGCCTTGGCGGGACGGCCGCTCGAATCGGGGGCGAGGGAATTAGGTGACGGGGAGGGAAGTCGGTTGATGCGAAAAATCTGGCGCTCTTGACGGCGAATGGGAACCCCTGCACAAGGGCGCAATGAACACCGTTGTGCAGCCCCGCACGGCGCCCACGCTTCAGGCCGTTGCCCGATTGGCGGGTGTGTCGGTATCTACGGCTTCGCGCTGTCTGAGCGGCGCGACGAACGTCGCAAAGGCAACCCAGCGTCGCGTGACGGCTGCGGCGAACAAGACCGGTTACCACTACAACACGCTCGTCGGCCAGGTGATGAGCGCCACCCGACGCGGCGTCGCGATGAACCATCTCGGGACCGTCGCCTTCGTCACGCCGGTCGCGTCCTCGAAGGAGTGGCGGTCCACCCCCACGCTCTGCCGCAATTGGGAGGCGGCCAGCGAACGCGCAAAATCGTTTGGATTCAGGATCACCGAGTTCACGCTCAGCTCCACCGGCATGACCGGACGTCGGCTCGGGGAGATCCTGAAGGCGCGCGGAATCTCCGGCGTCCTGCTGGCCGCTTTTCCGATGGAGCCGCACGAGGTTTCCCTGCCCTGGGACGATTTCGCGATCGTGCAGGTTGGCCATCGCATCCTGTCGCCGCGGCTCGATTGCGTCGTGAGCGATCACACCGAGGCGGTGGTCATGGCGGCGCGCGTGATCGCTGCGCGTGGATACTGTCGCATCGGCCTTGCGATCGAAAAATACCAGGACGACATTACCGGTGGGCGGTGGTCGCTTGGCTACGCCGGACTTCATGAACCGTTTCCCTCGTTGGGCGACATTCCCCCGCTCCTGCCCGAGAAGATGAGCCGCGAGGCGTTCCTGAAGTGGGTGGACCACTACAAGGTCGACTGCGTCTTCACTCTTTCCACGTTCCGCAACGAGCCGAATCACATGGAGTCCTGGCTGGCGTCGGTGGGACGAATCACGCCAAGCGACGTCGGGCTGGTGTCGCTCGACGTCACATCCGTGCATCCCGACTGGAGCGGCATCGAACAGCACTCCGACGAGATCGGGCGCGCCGCGGTGGACATGCTTTTCTCGAAGCTGCACGCGGGCGAAAGCGGCATCCCCAAACTCCCCAGAACGCTCCAGGTGCACGCACACTGGAGGGAGGGGCGCACCCTTCGGCGTTGAGTGCGTGGAGGGCGGCGCGGATCTTCGACACGGGGGCGCTAGGTTTTCCGATAAATCTCGCGAGGTTGTGCAACGGTTGCAG
>JAJXYI010000184.1 GCA_021780625.1 bacterium
AAACTGCGGCCCCCGCTACTCGATACTCCTCGAGCTTCCCTATGACCGGCCGCGGACCACGATGAGGGAATTCGCGATGTGTCCGGAGTGCCGGGCTGAATACGAGAATCCCCGCGACCGGCGTTATCACGCCCAACCCAACGCCTGCCCCACCTGCGGTCCCACGCTGCGATTGTCCGACTCCTCCGGTGACTGCATCGCCCTCGGGGAGGACGCCGTCGAACGGTGCGCCGAGCTGGTCCGTCGCGGCGGAATCGCCGCCGTCAAGGGCATCGGCGGTTACCATCTCATGGTCGACGCCATGAGCGAGCCGGCGGTGGCTGAGCTGCGGCGGAGAAAGAGGCGCGAGGAGAAGCCCCTCGCGGTCATGTTTCCCTCCGAGGAGGAACTACTCCGCCACGCGGAGGCCGGTCCCGTAGAGCTTGCGCTCCTGCGAGGGCCCGCGGCCCCGATCGTGCTCTTGCGCCGGCGAACGGACGCGGGGCTCGCGCCTTCGGTCGCCCCGGGCAATCCGCACGTCGGCGCCCTGCTCCCCTATTCGCCCGTGCACGTGCTGCTCCTCGCGCGCCTGGCCGGTCCCGTCGTCGCCACGAGCGGTAACCTGTCCGAGGAACCGTTGTGCATCGGAGACGCCGAGGCGATGGAACGCCTGCGAGGGATCGCCGACGTGTTCCTGGCCCATGACCGCCAGATCGCAAGGCCGGTCGACGACTCCGTGCTTCGCCCGGGACCGGGCGGCCCCATCGTGCTACGGCGAGCTCGTGGACTGGCCCCAGGCTCGTTCCAACTGCCTGCGGATGCCGCCGACGGCGAACCGCTGCTGTGCGTGGGAGGGCACATGAAATCGACCGTCGGACTCGCATCGGGAGGCAGCCTGACGCTCGGTCCGCACATCGGGGACCTCACGGGCGCGCCCGCCCTCGACGCGTTCAGGCGGGCGATCGACCTGATGGTGTCGCTGCTGCGGGAACACCCGCGGCGCATCGCCTGCGACGCACATCCGGGGTACGCCTCGACCCGCCACGCGATCGCCGCGGGCGTGCCGGTGACGCGCGTGCAGCATCACCTCGCCCACGTGCTCGCCTGTCTCGCGGAACACGAAGGCGGCCCGCGGCGCGTGCTCGGGGTGTCCTGGGACGGAACAGGCGACGGCTGCGACGGCACGGTGTGGGGCGGCGAATTCATCCTGGTGGACCGCGACCTGCGCAGCGCCAGGCGCGTCGCGAGTCTCCGCCCATTCCGTCTGCCGGGCGGCGAGGCCGCGGTGCGCGAACCCAGGCGCTCGGCCCTCGGACTGCTCGCGACCCTGGACGGCGAGGGCGAAGCTGCGCAACGCATCGCGCAGACACGTCTCGGGTTTTCGGAGACCGAGGCGGAGCTCCTCTCCGACATCACGACCCGCGGGCTCCACGCGCCGACAACGACCAGCGCGGGGCGGCTTTTCGACGGCGTGGCGGCCTTGCTCGGGCTTGGGCTGGTCAACCGATTCGAGGGCCAGTCGGCAATGGCGCTCGAGGCGGCGGCCGAGGGCGCCCACGCGGGCGTCGCTCCGCTCCCGTTTCCGGTGATGCGCCTCGGAACCGGCCCCACCCCCGACCGACTCGTCGTCGACTGGGGCCCCGCGCTCGAGCGTATCGCCGAGTCCGATACCAGCAGCGATGCGTCGTCGCTCGCCTTCGCGTTTCACGCGGGACTGGCGCGCGCCATCGCATCCATCGCCCGTGAGGCGGGCATCGGGTGCGTCGCCCTGTCGGGCGGGTGCTTCCAAAACCGGTTGTTGCTCGAGCGGACGCTGGTCGCGCTCCAATCGGCTGGCTTCGACGTCCTTCGGCATCGGGAGCTCCCTCCGAACGATGGGAACCTCCCTGTGGGACAGGCCCTGGCCGTCCGCTGGGGAATCACGCAGGTGGCGCCCTGACCACTCGCACCGGCTCGACCCGTCCCGCTTGCGGGTCACACTGCACACATGGCCCGGATCTTCCTGGCGATCGACCTGCCCGACCCGATCCGCGACGACCTTTCGGCGCATGCGGAACCATCCCATGCGCTTGCCTGGACGCCGCACGGCCAACTGCATCTCACCTTGCGGTTTCTCGGCGAACGACCGCGCGAATCGCTGGAGACGCTCGCCGCCGCACTTTCGGGCATCCGGGTCGAACCCTTCCTGCTGGCCCTGGGCGGTTGCGGCACTTTCCCGCCGGGGGAACCGGCCCAAGTGCTTTGGGTCGGCGTGGGCGACGGCCATCCCCGGCTGCATCAGCTACGCCAGCGCATCGACGACACACTGCTGCGCGAGGGGATTCCCTACGAACTCCGCAGTTTCCAGCCACACGTGACGCTCGCACGGCTTCGCAGGGGCCACCCCGCCAACGTGTTCCAACCCCACCTGCACCGCCTGGCCGACTACGCGTCCCCGCCGTTTCGAGTGCGGGGATTCGGCATTTACGAGAGTATTGCCGGACGCGAGGGCGTCGTTCACCAGCTCATTGCGACGACATCTTTTCAGCCCATTGGATGAACCGGAATTCATCTCGTGTTCATGGCGGGTTCATGTGGATGTGGCAGAATAGGTGTGAATGTTGACACGACCGCTCGCCGTCCTCGCCCTGATACTCACCGTTTCATCGGCCGCACACGCTGCCGATCTCAAGTCGCTTTCCGTCGACCCTGCGCAGAGCCGGATCGACGTCGCCGTCCATGCAACCGTGGATTCGTTTGTGGGAACCCTGTCGCACTACAAGGCCGCGATCGCAATCAACCCGGTCGACGGGCGAATCGGCTCGGCCAGCCTGAGCTTTGCGTTTTCGGATCTCAAAACCGGGAAATCGGACCGCGATGCGAAAATGCTCTCGTGGGAACAGAGCACTCGCTATCCCGATGCCTCGTTCGTGCTCGGTTCGCTGAAACAGACATCCGAGGATGAGTACCGCGTCACTGGGACGTTCACGATGCACGGGGTGAGCCGGCAGATCACGTTTCCCGTCTCCGTGACGACCGATCACAAGACCTATGCGGTCGACGGTTCGGCCAAACTGGATACCCGGGACTACGGGTTGCCGATCATTCGGGTGGCGCTTTTCCTCAAGGTCGATCCGGTGGTGGTGATCCACTTTCATCTCCAGGCGACGGCGAATTGAGGCCCATGGATTTCCTTTCAATTCGCCAGCGCCTGAGCCAGGCGTTGATCGATCTCGCGCCGCGCGACCGCTCGGGTGACCCCGGCCTGAACGCAGCGATCCTGCGCGCCACCTCGAATCCCGGCGGACTGGTGCGGGCCGCCCTTGCCTACGAGTCCTCCCTCGAGCGCGGACTCGGCGAAACGGAAGCCGAGGCGATCGCGTGTGGCATCGAGTACTTCCACCTTGCGTCGCTGATCCTCGACGACCTGCCCTGCATGGACGACGCGTCGACGCGCCGGGGCCGGCCCTGCCTGCATCGCGAACACGGCGAAGGCGCCGCGATCCTGGTTTCGCTGACACTCATCAGCCGCGCCTACACGCTGCTGGGCGCCGCGACTGCCGGCCTCCCTGAGCGTGATCGCCTGGCATGCCAGACGCTGATCGACCAGGCGCTGGGGGCCCGCGGGCTTGCAGGCGGGCAGGCAGCGGACCTCAGTCACTCGGCGGGCATCCGCAACGCCCGCGACACCGCCCGGATCGCCCTGCGAAAGACCGGCGGCCTCTTTATCCTCGCCCTCCTGCTCCCAGCAATCGCCGGAGGGGCGACCTCCCGGGAGCGGTCCGCGCTTCGCGCCATCGCAGTGTATTGGAGCCTGGCCTACCAGGCCCTGGACGACGCCCGTGACCTGGTTTCCAGCGACGCAGCCAGCGGGAAGTCGACCGGGCGGGATCGCCTGCTCGGACGGCCAAACCTTGCGCTGGTGCTCGGCCTTCCTGCGGCGCGCCTTCGCGCGCTCCGCCTTGCGGGTCTCGCAGAACGCCGCATCGCGGGCCTCGCAGCCTCGGGCCTAGGCTGGTCCTTCCTCGCGGAATTCCAGCGCGTGCGTTTCCGCCCGTCGGGCGCCGGCGCGCAGGCGGCCTGACCTGCCACGTCCCCGGATCCAAGCCACCTCCGCATGCGATTCCTTTCCCTCGCACCGACAAACTTGCTCCGGCACAAGCTTCGTTCGGCGATCGGCGCCGCGGGAATCGCGTTCGGCGTCGCCGCCATGCTCTCCGTCCTCTCGCTCGTGAACGGGGCGATCGGAATGTTCGAGCACATCCTGTCCACCGACAGTCATTACCTTGTTTTCGAACGCAACGTCTCGGACCTGTTCTTCAGCTCCGTACCGGATTCCGCAGCGGACGCGATCCGGGCCATGCCCAACGTGGAAAGCGCGCACCGCCTGCTGTTCGGAATCGTCTCGTCGCCCGGCTACCCCGTCATCACCTGCTTCGGCATCGATGCCGACGATCCGCGTCTCGAGAAGGCGACCTGGCTCGAGGGGAACCGCGCCGATTTTGGAACCCACCGCGACACGGTCTTCCTGGGAAGCCGCGCGGCGGCCTTCCTGAAGGCCCGCCTCGGCGCGGAGATCCCCATCGGCGCTCGAAGATTCCGTGTCGGCGGCGTGTTCAAGGCGGCGAACGGCTTCGAGGACGGCGGCGTCTTCATGCCGATCTCCGAGGCGCGCCGATTCTTTCACCGCGAGGGTGTCAGCTCGCTCATCGCGGTGAAACTCCACGATCCTTCAAAGGGTGAGGCTTTCAAGCGTACGGTGCTGGCGCGTTTTCCGTCGCTTTCGGCGCTGGAGAACCGGGAGTTTAACTCGAGCTACAACTCGTTCCGGATCCTTCGCACGACCGCCTGGGCCGTCGGCCTGTGCGCCTTCGTCCTCGGCGGTCTCGGCGTGGCGAATACCATGCTGCTGTCGGTGTTCAGCCGCATCAGGGAAATCGCCGTGCTGCGCGTCTGCGGGTTCTCACGCGCACAGGTCGCCGCGATGATCTTCACCGAGGCGCTGGCCCTTGCGCTCACAGGTCTC
>JAJXYI010000526.1 GCA_021780625.1 bacterium
TTCCGATCTTCACCGCCTGGCCCCACCAGCAGGCGGCGGCCCGCGCGGCGGGCGCCAGCGGGTGTTTTGAGAAACCCCTCGATTTCGCCGGCCTGTTGCTGGCCATCGATCGTGCGATTGAAGCCCAACTCGCAGGTTCCGCGGATGCCCGCGGATCGACTATCCAGGGAAGCCCCCCCTCCCCCACTTTCCACTGCCATGAGTAACAGCCCGTCTCCCAAACCCAAAGCCCGCAGAGTCGTCGGCGCCGTGGCGCTGATCCTCGTGGTCGGCGTCCTGATCTGGATCAACCGTATCACTGCCGCGAAGACGCCAAAGAGTGGCGCCATCGTCGTGCCGGTCACCATGACCGTTGCCACCGCACGGGATGTCGATGTCACGGTCGACGCGCTTGGCACGGTGGTGCCGGACGCGCAGGTGACCGTGACCAGCCGCGTGGGCGGCACACTCGACGCGGTCCATTTCAAGGAGGGCCAGATGGTCAAGCGGGGCGACCTTCTCGCGGTGATCGACCCACGGCCCTATGCAGCCGCGCTGCAGCAGGCACGCGGCCAACTCGAGCGGGACCAGGCCCAACTCGCCAACGCCCGCCTTGACCTCCAGCGTTACCGCGAGGCAGTCGCGCAACACGCAGTGCCGGAGCAGCAGGTCGCCGCGCAGCAGGCGACGGTGCAGGCCGACGAGGGCATCGTGCTGTTCGATCGCGGCGGGCTCCAGGCCGCGGAGCTCAATCTCGCCTACACGCATATCACGTCTCCGATCGACGGCCGTGTCGGTCTTCGGATGGTTGATGCCGGCAACATCGTCCCCGCCAACGGAACGAACGGACTGCTCACCATCGTTCAGCTCAAGCCGATCTCGGTTATCTTCACGTTGCCTCAGAGTCGGGTTCAGGCGGTGTTGACCGGCATGCGCAGCGGCCGCCCGCTTCGGGTGGAGGCGTTCGACCGCTCGAGCGCCAAACCGATCGCCGAGGGCACCCTGCTCACCATCGACAATCAGATCGATCAGGCGACCGGCACCTTCAAATTGAAAGCGACGTTTCCGAACCGGGACACGGAGCTGTGGCCGGGCGAGTTCGTCACGCTCCGTTTCCTCATCGGAGTGCGCAAGAACGCGATCACGCTGCCGGAACGTACGGTCCAGCAGGGCCCCGGGGGCGATTTCGTCTTCGTGATCAATCCGAACGAAACGGTCTCCCAGCGGACAGTCACCACGACTTCGACCGACCTGGGCGTGGCGGTGATTGAGCGCGGCGTGGCGGCCGGTGAACACGTGGTGCTCGACGGCCAGTACCGCCTGGAGGATGGCAGCAGGGTCAGGATCGAGGCCCCCGCCCCGGCAAGCGGGACCAACGGTTCCGACTCCACGTCGCAATCACGATGAATATCTCACGCCCATTCATCGTCCGGCCAATCGCGACCTCCCTGCTGATGCTCGGGGTTCTGGGGTTCGGTCTGCTCGCCTACAATCTCCTTCCTGTCGCCGCGCTGCCGACCGTCGACTTCCCGACGATCAGCGTCACGGCGTCGCTGCCCGGCGCGAGCCCGGAGACGATGGCGTCGTCGGTCGCGACTCCTCTTGAGCAGCAGTTCGGCGCCCTGCCCGGCCTCAGCCAGATGACGTCCACCAGCGGCCTGGGTCAGACCTCGATCACGCTGCAGTTCGATCTCGATCGCAACATCGACGCCGCGGCGCAGGACGTGCAGACGGCGATCAACGCCGCCGGCGGGCTCCTTCCCAAGAATCTGCCGAACCCGCCAACCTACCGGAAGGTCAACCCGTCGGACCGCGCGATCCTCATCTATGCGGTGTCGTCGGACACGCTGCCGGTGTACAAGGTGGATGACTACGCCAACACGCTTCTCGCGCAGAAGATCTCGACCGTCTCCGGCGTGTCCCAGGTGAGCATCGCCGGCCAGAAGAAGTACGCGGTGCGCGTGCAGATCGATCCGGCCGCGCTTGCGGCGCGGGGCCTGAGTCTGGAGCAGGTGCGCGCCGCGATCACCGCGGCGTCGACCAACCAGCCGAAGGGCAATCTCGAGAATGCGCACAAGTCGATCACGCTCGACACCAACGACCAGCTCTTTGACGCGGCTGCGTTCAACGACGTCATCGTCGCCTACCGCAACGGGTCGCCCGTGCGCATACGCGACCTCGGCAACGCCGTGGATTCGGTGGAACAGAACCGCGTCGGCGCCTGGCATAACAACAAGTCTGCCGAACTCCTCCTGATCCGCCGCGCCGACGGCGCCAACACGGTCGAAACCGTCCGGCAGGTGAAGGCCCTCATGAAGCGCCTGGTGCCCACCCTGCCTCCGGGCATCAAGGTCCAGCTGATGTCCGATCGCTCCAGTTCGATCAGCGCCTCCGTCGACGACGTGCGGTTCACGCTCGGCATCACGGTGGCGCTCGTCGTCATGGTCATCTTCCTGTTTCTGCGGAAGCTCTGGGCGACGATCATCCCAGGCATCGCCGTGCCCCTCTCCATCATCGGCACCTTCGGCGTGATGTACCTGCTGGGTTACAGCATCGACAACCTCTCGCTGATGGGCCTGACGATCGCCGTGGGCTTCGTCGTGGACGATGCGATCGTCATGATCGAGAATATCGTCCGCTACATCGAGGCGGGGGATTCCCCGCTCCAGGCGGCGATCAAGGGATCCGGGCAGATCGGATTCACGATCGTCTCGATCAGCGCGTCCCTCATCGCCGTGTTCATCCCGCTCCTGTTCATGGGGGGCATCATCGGGCGCCTGTTTCGTGAGTTTGCGATGACCGTCACGACGGCGGTCGTGGTGTCGGCGCTCGTGTCGCTGACGCTCACGCCGGTGATGTGCGCGCTGTTCCTGAAGCACGAGGATCACGCGAAGGAGGGCCGGTTCAGCCGCGCGGCGGAGCACGTGTTCGACAGCATGCTGCACCTCTACGAACGCGGCCTGAAGTGGGTGCTTGAGCACCAGTTCCTGATGCTTCTGACCACGATCGGCCTGATTTTTCTGACGGGCGCCCTGTACGTGGTCATTCCGAAGGGCTTTTTCCCGCAGCAGGACACGGGATTCATCTTTGGAGAGGTCGATGCCCGGCAGGACACCTCCTTCGAGCAGATGGCGAAGCTCACGCATCAGGTTGCGGCCTACGTGTTGAAGGATCCGGCCGTAAGCGGCGCGATGGCTTTCAGCGGCGCCACGGGAGGAAACTCCACGGAGAACACCGCGCGCATGTTTATCCAGCTGAAACCTCTGTCCGAACGCAGCGCCTCGGTCGACGAGGTCATCCAGCGGCTGCGCCCGAAGGTCGCGCGGGTCGTCGGGGTCGAATTTTTCATGCAGGCCGGACAGGACATCAACGTGGGCGGCCGGCTTAGCCGTACCCAGTATCAGTATACATTGACGGATACGGACCTCGAGGAGCTGAATCGATGGGCTCCGATCTTCGAGGCGTCGATGAGGAAGCTGCCCGGGCTGGAGGACGTGGCCTCCGACCAGCAGATCGCGGCGCCGCACATCGCGATCGAGATCAACCGCGACGTCGCGTCCCGGCTGGGCCTCTCGCCGCAACTGATCGACGACACGCTCTACGACGCATTCGGATCCCGGCAGGTGGCGACCATCTATTCCTCGGCCAACCAATACCGCGTCATCCTGGAGGTCCAGCCTCAGTACCAGCTCAATGAGCGGGCGCTCGACAATCTCTACGTCGTGAACGCCGCAGGAGCCCGGATTCCGTTGGCAGCTGTGGCCCATTTTGTCCCAAAGGTCGAGGCGCTGTCGGTCAACCACCAGGGCCAGTTTCCCGCCACCACACTCTCATTTAACCTCGCGCCCGGGTTTGCGCTGGGCCAGGCGGTGGAGGAGATCGACGCGATGCGGACTCGTCTGCATGCGCCGTTCACCGTCCAGGGTTCCTTCCAAGGCACCGCCCAGGCCTTCCAGTCCTCGCTCAAATCGACGCCGCTGCTCGTGCTGGCCGCGATCGCGGTGGTCTACATCGTCCTCGGCATGCTCTATGAGAGCTACATTCATCCGATCACGATCCTGTCGTCGCTTCCGTCGGCGGGCGTCGGAGCGCTGCTCATGCTGATGCTCTTCCACTACGACCTGAGCGTCATTGCGATTGTGGGAATCATCCTGCTGATCGGCATCGTGAAGAAGAACGCGATCATGATGATCGACTTCGCGCTCGAGGCCGAACGCAAGGAGGGCAAATCCTCGCGGGAGGCGATTTACGAGGCGTGTCTGCTGCGCTTCCGGCCGATCATGATGACGACCATGGCTGCGCTGTTCGGCGGCCTGCCGCTCGCGCTCGGGCACGGGACCGGATCGGAACTCCGGCGTCCACTGGGCATCGCCATCGTGGGCGGTCTGCTCGTGTCCCAAATCCTGACGCTGTACACGACGCCGGTCATTTACCTGTACCTGGACCGCCTGTCCCACCGGCTGGCCGCAGCGCGCGATCGTCGACGCCGCAGGGCTGGATTCGAGGCGGACGCGTCGTCGTCGGGGACAGTCACTGAGGTTCAATCGAAACCCTGACCATGAAGCGCTCTTCCTCATTTTTCGCGGCGGTCGTCGCAACGTCCCTCCTGGCCGGCTGCAATCTGGCGCCGACCTACACCCGCCCGACGGTCGACACCCCTGCCCGCTACGGCGAGGCGTCGGCCTCCTCGGCCGGTCCCGACGGCTCCGTCTGGCATGAAGCCCGCCCGGGAGACCAGGTGGACCGGGGCTCCTGGTGGTCGCTTTACGGCGACTCCACGCTCGATGGACTCGAATCGAGGGTGCGGATATCCAACCAAACCATACGCGCGGCCGAGGCCAATTTCCGTGCGGCCCGCGCGGCGGTGACGGTGGCCCGCTCCGCACTTTGGCCGACACTTGGCATGGGATCATCGTTCTCCCGGTTGCATGCGTCGCGCACCGTTGAAAACTCCTCGGGCGTGCTGCCAAGCGGCAACGGGGCGGCGGCGGTCAACACGTATTCGCTGCAATTCGACGCAAGCTACGAACTCGATCTCTGGGGACGCGTGCGCAACGAGGCGGCGGCAAGCGCGGCGAACGCGGAGGCTTCCGCGGCCGACCTGGCCACAGCGCTGCTCAGCATCCACGCCGAACTCGCGCAGGACTATTTTCAACTCCGGGCGCTCGATACCGAGCGGCAGATCCTGACCGATACAGTGGCGTCATACCGGGTAAGCCTGAAGCAGACGCGCGCCCTCTACCGCGCCGGTCTCGATTCGGAAGAGGAGGTTGCCCGTGCTGAAACCCAGCTGAACACCGCGATCGCCCAGTCCACCGACCTCGGCGTCGCGCGCGCGGCCTATGAGCACGCCATCGCGGTCCTGATCGGACAGCCGCCCGCCCGTTTCCATCTGGCGGCAGCACCGCTGACGGCCCGTCCGCCCGTGATACCCGCCGGTGTTCCCGCGGATCTTCTGCAGCGTCGTCCCGACATCGCCGCCGCGGAGCGGCGCGTCGCGGCCGCCAACGCCCAGATCGGAATCGCGCGCACGGCATGGTTCCCGCAACTGACGCTTGGCGCCGTCGGCGGTTGGCAGAGTTCCTCGTCCGTACAGTGGTTCGACTGGCCCAGCCGCATCTGGTCGGCAGGCCCCCAACTCGCCCAAGTGCTGTTCGACGGAGGTGCCGTCAAGGCCGGGACCGAGGAGATTCGCGCCGCGTATGACCAGGCCGCAGCCAATTACCGCCAGACCGTGCTGACCGCCTTTCAGTCCGTGGAGGACAATCTCGCCGCGGTGCGGATCCTCGATGAGGAAGCGCGCCAGCAACACGCTGCCGTCATGTCTGCCCGACACCTGCTCGATCTTGCGAACACCCGGTTCAAGCTCGGCATCGACAGCTACCTCAACGTCATCACGGCGCAGACCGCGTTGCTTTCGAATCGTGAAACCGAGGTGCAGATCACCACGCGCCGACTTGTCGCCAGCGTGGCGCTGATCAAGGCGCTGGGCGGTGGGTGGAACACGGCGGAATTGTCGACCTTAGGGCGTGCCGCTTCCCCCAACGCGGGATCCGGCTCTGACGGCGCTCCCCACAAAGGTTGAACGGTCGCCGTGCCAGCGGGGCCCGTGCTTGTCGCTTTCCGGCAATGATGAAATTGTCCGAAAAGCCGCTTGACTAGACTAACTAGTCAACTATCTGTTTGGACCATGGGCAGAACCTCAGATGCCAAAGAACGCCTGATGGACGCAGCTCTCGACCTGATCTGGGAAGAGAGCTACGGCGCCGTCACGATCGACGACATCTGCAAGCGCGCCGACGTGAAGAAAGGCAGTTTCTACTATTTCTTCAGCTCCAAGGCCGACCTCGCCGTGGTCGCGCTGGAGCGTATGTGGCTCCAGTCCTGGAAGCCGAACATGGACGAGCGGTTTTCGCCCTCGATCGACCCGGTAACCCGGCTGACCGCGTACCTGGAGTCGATCTACCAGAAGCAGATAGCCGTTAAGCAGGAGCATGGCAAAGTGCTCGGGTGTCCGATCGTCTCGATGGGCACGGAGACCTGTACCCATGAGGCTGCCGTGAACGCCAAGATCCGTGAACTTTTGAACCGCAAGCGACGGTATTACGAATCCACCATTCGCGATGCTGTCGCCGAAGGGGCCATCGAGCCCTGCGATCCCGCCGAAAAGGCGGTCGCACTGGCCGGGCTCATTGAAGGAATTGTCTGTCAGTGCCGAATCATGAACGATCCCGAGGGCGCCAAGCACCTCGTCGACATGGGCCTCCATCTGCTCGGAGTCAAACAAGCCACCAGCACCAAAGCCTGAACCAGTGTTTGCGCATCGCCGCTCCGGCATGCGCTCTTTTTTGAGTCAATCACTAGCTAACCAGTCAACTATTTATCGCACGACGCGATGAGATGCGGACGATTCAACTCCTTTCGCCCTCTTCCCACCCAAGCCATGCCACACTCACTTACGCCATGGAACCCGGAACGATGTCCGTCGGCGTGAGCCCTCCCCTCTCCCGGGGACGGCGCTCGCGCCCGCAGTAATCCGGTACCGTAGGGGGTCGCCCCTCGTTTTCTTTCACGCACCTCAGCCGAAATCACACGACGCGGCTGCCAGGGGACCTTTTGCACCCACGACACTCACTCTCATGAATACGATTGTATCCCATCCCATCCACGTCACGGGCTCGGCCTACGGGTCCGACGTCATTGAGGCCTCCGACCACCACCCAGTGCTGGTCGACTTCTGGGCCTCCTGGTGCGGCCCGTGCCACGCCATCGCGCCGGCGCTCGACGAGATCGCCTCCGAGCGATCCGGCCAGGCCGTGATCGCCAAGGTCGACATCGATGCTTCGCCCGACCTGCTTGCCGCCCATGGTATCCATTCCATTCCTACCCTTCTGATCGTCAGCCACCGCAAGGTCGTCGCCACGCTGAGCGGAATCCGGGCCAAGTCCGAGATTCTGCGGCACATCGACCTTGCGATCGCCGAATCCCGCGCTGTTTCAGTCTGATCCCCGGCGCCCTCAGCCTCCCACCACACCACACCACTCGCCCGATGCCCACCACATCCCAGTTCAAATCAGCCCGCCTCAGGCGGCGCTCCCTCATCGCAGCAGGCGGCCTCGTCGCCGCCGCCGCCGTCGGCCTCTCGCTGTCGGCACTCACCCGCCTCCACGCAGAGACCTCCGCGGCACACTCCGCCCCTCCGGCTCCCACCGTCATAGTCGCTCCCGTGGAGCAGCGGATGGTGACCCGGTACGAGGAGCTCGAGGGGCACGTCGACGCCATGCAGACCGTGGACCTCCGCGCCCGCGTCTCGGGGCACCTCGAATCGGTCAACTTCCACGCCGGTCAGCTCGTGAAGAAGGGCGACGTGCTCTTCACGATCGATCCTCGCTGGTACCGCGCCACCTACGAGCTCGCGAAGGCCCGCGCCGATGTCGCGGACCGCGAGTCCGCCCGCGCCCAGCGTCTGCTCGCGGCCAACGCGATCTCCAGCGAGGAGTCCGAGGCCCGTCGCGCCGCCGCCGCCGAAGCACGAGCATCCCTCGAAATCGCCCGGCTCGACCTCGACCACACGGAGGTGCGCGCCCCGATCTCCGGCCGCGTAAGCCGCGCGTTCGTCACCCCAGGCAATCTCGTCTCGGGCGCGCCCGGCAGCGCAACCGTCCTGACGACCCTCGTGTCCGTCGGCAACGCCTACGTCTACGCCGACCTCGACGAGGATACCCTCCTCAAGTTCACCCGGCTCGCCCGCGAGGGACGCATCCTGACCCGCGACGGGCACATCCCGGTGGACCTCGAGCTGGCCGACGAGACGGGTTACCCGCGCCACGGCTTCGTGGAGTCGACGGACAACCGCGTGAATCCCTCGACGGGCACGCTGACGCTCCGCCTGGTATTCCCCAACCGCGACGGCGCCCTGCTGCCGGGCCTTTTCGCCCAGGTCCGGATTCCGGTCGGCGCCCCGTCGCGCACGCTCCTGGTCAGCGAACGCGCCATCGGCACCGACCAGAGCCAGAAATTCGTGTATTCCGTCGGTCGCGACAACAAGGTCGACTACCGCACCGTCAAGCTCGGCGACGTCGTCGACGGCATGCGCGTGATCCGCGCGGGCCTCAAGGCAGGCGACACGATCATCGTCAGCGGCATCCAACGCGTGCGTCCCGGGATGACCGTCTCACCGCAGCCGCAGGCACTGACCGCATTCGCTCCCTCCGCGGGCCGGACCCTCGTCGCCCTCCGCTAAGCCGGCCCGGAAACCCACCCACCCGCCACCGTTCCCGCCTGCGGGGCAGCCCACGAGGGCTGCCCCACGGCCACTGCCTTGCCCGAATATCCCCAGCCATGAACTTTTCCGACACCTTCATCAGGCGCCCGATTCTCGCCGGCGTCCTTTCGATCATCATCTTTCTCGTGGGCCTGATCGCCATGTGGCGCCTGCCCGTCAGCGAATATCCCGAGGTCGCTCCGCCAACGGTGGTCGTCCGCGCGAGTTATCCCGGCGCCAATCCGAAAACGATCTCCGAAACCGTCGCCGCGCCGCTCGAGCAGGCCATCAACGGCGTTGAACACTCGCTGTACATGTTCTCCCAGGCGACGAGCGACGGGGCGATGACGCTCACCATCACCTTCGCGATCGGCACCGACCTCGACAAGGCGCAGGTCGACGTGCAGAACCGCGTCGCGCAGGTGCTGCCGAAACTGCCCGAAGAGGTGCGGCGTCTCGGCGTCACCACTGCCAAGTCCTCGCCCGACCTCCTGATGGTCGTGCACCTGTTCTCCCCAGACGGCCGCTACGACGACGTCTATGTGCGCAACTACGCCACGCTGCAGGTCCGCGACGTGCTCGCTCGTCTCAACGGCGTGGGCGAGGTCCGCGTCTTCGGCTCGGGCGACTACGCCATGCGCATCTGGCTCGACCCTAACAAGGTCGCCGCCAAGGGCCTGACGGCCTCCGACGTGGTCGCGGCGATCCGCGAGCAGAACGTCCAGGTGGCGGCCGGCGCCATCGGACAGGAACCCAACGCCGGTCACGTCGACACGGAGCTCCTGATCAACACGCAGGGCCGGCTCGCGACCGAGAAGCAGTTTGGCGACATCATCGTGAAGTCCGGCGCGAACGGCGAACTGGTCCACCTGCGCGACGTGGCGCGGATCCAGTTGGGCGCGGACAACTACGCGCTGCGCTCGCTGCTCGACAACAAGGCCGCGGTGGCCTTGCCGATCGCGCAGCTTCCCGGCTCCAACGCCATCGCCACCTCCAACGAGGTGCGGGCGACGATGAAGCAGCTGTCGAAGAGCTTTCCGCAGGGGCTCAAGTACGACATCGTCTACGATCCGACGGTCTTTGTGCGCAGTTCGATCGAGGCGGTGGTGCACACTCTCTTCGAGGCGATCATTCTGGTGGTGCTGGTGGTGATCCTGTTCCTCCAGACCTGGCGCGCCTCGATCATCCCGCTGGCCGCGGTGCCGGTGTCGCTCGTGGGCACCTTCGCGGCGATGCTGGCCCTGGGCTTCTCGATCAACGCGCTTTCGCTCTTCGGGCTCGTGCTGGCGATTGGCATCGTGGTCGACGACGCAATCGTCGTGGTCGAAAATGTCGAACGCAACATCCGCCTCGGCAAATCACCAAAGGAGGCCACGCGGCAGGCCATGCGCGAGGTGACCGGACCCATCATCGCCACGGCCCTCGTGCTGTCGGCGGTGTTCATCCCGACTGCCTTCATCAGCGGACTCACGGGCGAGTTCTACAAGCAGTTCGCGATGACGATCGCGATTTCGACGATCATCTCGGCCTTCAACTCGCTCACGCTGTCGCCCGCGCTCAGCGCGCTCCTGCTCAAGGATCACCATGCGCCGAAGGACCGGCTGACGCGCGCGATGGACTACGCCTTCGGCTGGTTTTTCCGTCCGTTCAACCGCGTCTTTGCCTGGGCCGCGGATACCTATTCGTCCGGCGTCGCCCGTCTGCTCCGGTTCTCGGTCTTCGCATTGATTGTCTACGCGGGCCTGTTCGCCCTGGGCGGCGTGCTGTTCAACCGGACGCCGACCGGCTTCGTGCCGACGCAGGACAAACAATACCTCGTCGCCTTCGCGCAGCTTCCCGCCGCGGCCTCCCTCGACCGCACCGACGCCGTCATTCGCCGCATGGGGGCGATCGCCCTGAAGCATCCGGGCGTGGCCAACGCCGTCTCGTTCCCAGGACTGTCGATCAACGGCTTCACCAACTCGCCCAATAGCGGCATCGTATTCGTGACGCTCAAGTCCTTCGACAAGCGCCGCACTCCCGAACTGTCGGGCCCGGCCATCGCGCAGGATCTCCAGCGCCAGTTCAATCAGATCGAGGACGCCTATATCGCGATCTTTCCTCCTCCGCCCGTTCCGGGCATAGGCACCATCGGCGGCTTCAAGGCCTACGTGGAGGACCGCGGCGACAACGGCCTGGACGCGCTCTACGGCGCGACCCAGACGCTGATCTCCAAGGGATGGCAGACGCCCGGTCTCACGGGCCTGTTCTCCAGCTTCACCATCAACACGCCCCAGCTCCAGGTCGACGTAGACCGCCCGAAGGCGAAGGCGATGGGCGTGCCACTGCAAAACATCTTCGACACGATGCAAATCAACCTGGGCTCGCTCTACGTAAACGACTTCAATCGTTTTGGGCGCACCTATCAGGTCATCGCCCAGGCCGATGCCCAGTTCCGCAATCGCCCGGAAGACATCCTACGCCTGCGCACCCGAAACGCGAACGGCCAGCTGGTGCCGCTCGGCTCGCTCGTGAAGGTTCGCGAGACTTACGGCCCCGACCGCGTGATGCGCTACAACGGCTACCCGGCCGCGGAGATCAACGGCGCCCCGGCACCGGGGTACAGCTCCGGTCAGGCCGAGGCGGCATTGGAGAAGCTCGCCGCCGAGAACCTGCCCAAGGGCATGGCGCTCGATTGGACCGAGCTCACTTATCAGCGCATCATCGCAGGCAATACCGCGGTCTACATCTTCCCGCTGAGCATATTCCTGGTCTTCCTGGTACTCGCGGCGCAGTACGAGAGTTTCAGGCTCCCGTTCGCGGTCATCCTGGTGGTCCCAATGGCGTTGCTCTCGGCCTTCGTCGGCCTGTGGCTCACCCACGGCGAGAACAATGTCTTCACGCAAATCGGCCTGATCGTGCTCATCGGCCTCTCCGCCAAAAACGCGATCCTGATCGTCGAGTTCGCCGTGAAGTTGCGCGAGGAGGGCAAGGGCATCTTCGAGGCGGCCATCGAGGCTTCCCGCCTCCGCCTGCGCCCGATCCTCATGACCTCGATCGCCTTCATCGCGGGCGTCTTCCCGCTGGTCGTGAGCCACGGCGCCGGCTCCGAGATGCGCCGGGCCATGGGCATCGCAGTGTTCTCGGGCATGATCGGCGTGACGTTGTTCGGGCTCTTCCTGACACCCGTGTTCTACGCCGTGCTCGAGAAGCTGGGCCTGCGCCGCGCCGCGCCCGTTCCAGTCCCGACCCCGGTCCTCGCCGACAGCGTCTGAGCCCCCGGAAACCCTCGCTCTCACCATGGACACGAAGATCCCTTCCTCGGACCCCGTTCGCCCCGGGCTGCCCCGGCGAACGCTCTGGCTCATGGCCGCAACCTGCGGCGTCTGTGTGGCCAACATCTGCTACAACCAGCCGCTGCTCGGCAACATCGCGACGGACTTCCACGCGACCGCCGCGCAGGCCGGCTGGGTGGCGATGGCCTCGCAGGCCGGTTACGGCCTTGGCCTGCTGCTCCTCCTCCCGCTCGGCGACATCCTCGAGCGAACCCGGCTCGTGCAAGCAATCATCCTGCTCTGCACCGCCTTCCTCGCCCTCACCTCCTTCGCGCCGGGCCTCGACCTCTTCATCGTGGGCAACCTGCTCATCGGAATGACCGCGATGGCGTCGCAGATCCTGATCCCCTTCGCAGTCGAACTCTCCCCGGTTGACCAGCGTGGACAGACCGTTGGGGTGATGATGACCGGCCTGCTCAGTGGTATCCTCCTGGCTCGTACACTGGCGGGCTTCGTCGGCGCGCACCTCGGCTGGCGCGCCATGTACCTTCTGGGGGCGCTGATGATGCTCGCCCTCGCGGGCCTGCTCCAGGGGCGTCTTCCCAAACACCCGCCCAGGGTGCGGCTGTCCTACGGCCGCCTCATGGGCTCGCTGTGGCAGGTGCTGCGCGCCCAGCCCCGCCTTTGGCGGCCCTCGATCGTCACGGCACTTTCATTCGGCAGCTTTTCCGTGTTCTGGACCTGCCTTGCCTTCTACATGGAAGCGCGGTTTCACCGCGGAGCGGCTGCAACGGGGCTGTTCGGTCTGGTGGGCTTGGCCGGCGCGCTCGCCGCACCGCAGGCAGGCCGGCTCGCCGACCGACGCGGTCCTGCCTTCGCAGTTGTGATCGCACTCGCGGCGAGTCTCGCGGCCTTCGTCGTGATGAACGTCTGGAGCACGATCCCCGGTCTCGTAATCGGTGTGGTGCTCATGGACGTCGGCGTGCAGACGGTGCAGGTGTCCGAGCAGGGCACGGTGCTCGCGCTGATGCCCGAGGCACGGAGCCGTCTGAACACGCTCTACATGGTCGCCCGGTTCGCCGGGGGGGCCGTAGGCGCCCTCGCCGGCGCCTACGCATGGTCGTACGGACGTTGGCCGGCCGTGTGTGTCGTCGCCTTCGCCATGAACGCGCTCGCTCTGGGCGTGCACTGGTTCGCCCTGCGCCGTCGCGCGCGGACGGCCGACCTCGAACCTCAGGGCTCCACTCAAGCCGCCTAACCTCTCCCATTCCCATGAAATCTTTCCTCACTCTTCTTTCGCCCACCTTGTTGCTCGCCATATCGGCGTTCGCCTCCGTTGGCCCCGACTATCAGCGTCCCGTCACGCCCACGCCCATCGCATGGTCCGCCGCCTCACCCGAGGCGGGCTCCTTGTCGCGTGGGACCTGGTGGCGGCTCTTCAACGATCCCAAGCTCGACCACCTCGAAGCGCGCGCTCTCGGCGCCAATCAGGATCTCCGCGCAGCCGCGGCGCGTGTCCAGGAGTCCTGGGCCGCGGCCGGCGCGACGCGGAGTCTGTACCTCCCGTCCGTCGACTTCAGTCCGTCCGTCGACCGCTCACGCACCTCGCAGACAACCGATAACGTGTACCCGGTCGCCGAGAGCACGACGTATCAGGGTGTGCTCGACGCCGCGTGGGAGATCGACCTGTTCGGTCGCATCCGCCGGCTCAACGAATCGGCCCGCGACCAGGCCATCGCGACCGCAGCCGACTTCGAGGACGTCCGTCTCGCGCTGACGGCCGAGGTGGCGTCGACCTACTTCACCGTCCGTGCCCTGGACCGCGAACGCGCCTATGCGGAGGAGGGCGTGCAGCTCCGGCGCAAATCGCTCGAGTTGATCCACGCGCGGCGTATCAACGGCGCGGCGACGGACTTCGACGTCGCGCGGGCCGAGTCCGAGCTGGCCTCGACCCAGGCGGAGTTGGATGCGCTGGCCAGCCGCCGTGCCACGGCCGCCAACGCTCTCGCCGTGCTTCTCGGGGAAGCGGCCCCCGCTTTCGCGCTCGCGGACGCGGACATCCCCCTGGCAATGCCTCCATCGGTTCCCGCAGGGCTTCCGAGCGCCCTGCTCGAGCGCCGGCCCGACGTGGTCGCGGCGGAATCCGCACTCGAGGCGGCGAATGCCCGCATTGGCGTGGCAAAGGCCGCGTTCTTCCCGGCGATTTCGCTGTCCGGCACTTTGGGCTACGCCAGCGGCGACCTCGGGCGCCTCCTGGACGGCGGCTCCAGGCTCTGGTCGATCGGACCAAGCCTGTACCTGCCGATCTTTCAGGGCGGACGCCTTAGCGCCAATCTCGCGCGCAGCCGGGCCGCCTACGACGAAAGCGTCGCAGCCTACCGCCAGCGCGTGCTCGTGGCTTTCCGCGAGGTGCAGGACGCCCTCACCGCGACCGCGCTGCTCGCGGACCAGGCCAAGGCCGAAGATCGCGCCGTCTCCTCCGCGCGGCGCGCCGAGCAACTCGCGCAGACACGTTACGAGGCAGGTTACGTGAACTACTTTGAGGTGCTCGACGCCGAGCGCACCCTGCTCGCCACCGAGCGCGCCGCGACCCAGGTCGGCGCCCGGCGGCTTGTGAACAGCGTCGGCCTCATTAAGGCGCTCGGCGGTGGTTGGTCCCGCAGCCGGTTCGTCGCCTCAACCCACTGAATTTTTCCACATCACCATGAAATCCAACACTGAATCCAGACTCGCGGGAAAGACCGCGCTCGTCACCGGTGCCTCCAAGGGCATCGGCGCCTCCATCGCCAAATACCTCGCCACCGAAGGCGCGTCCGTCGTCGTCAACTACGCCTCCAGCAAGGCCGGGGCCGATCGCGTCGTCTCGGAGATCACCTCCGTTGGCGGCAGGGCCGTCGCCATCCAGGGCGACGTCGGCAACCCCGATGACATCGTCCGCCTGCTCGCCGCCACCAAGGCCGCCTTCGGACACCTCGACGTCCTCGTGAACAACGCAGGCGTCTATGAATTCGCACCCCTCGAAGGGATCACGCCCGACCATTTCCATCGACAGTTCAATATCAACGTCCTCGGCCTGCTCCTGACGACCCAGGAAGCGGTGAAACTCTTCCCGGCTTCGGGAGGGAGCGTCATCAACATCTCCTCGATCGTCAGCACGATCACCCCACCCCACAGTGCCGTCTACTCCGGCACGAAGGGCGCGGTCGACGCGATCACCGGGGTGCTCGCGAAGGAACTCGGCCCCCGGAAGATTCGCGTCAATGCGATCAATCCCGGAATCGTCGAGACCGAGGGCACCCACGCGGTGGGCTTGATCGGCTCCGAATTGGAGACCGATGCGCAGAGTCGGACGCCGCTGGGCCGCTCGGGACAGCCGCCCGACATCGCGACCGTCGCGGTCTTTCTCGCCTCCTCGGATTCCGGATGGATCACGGGCGAGACGCTTCGCGCCAGCGGCGGCAATCACTAACGCACATTGCCCCGTCGCCGCGGCCGCATCCGCGCGGCGAGGCCAGGCGTCCCTCGGACGCCGTCATCCCGGCACCCGGGGCCTGCTGATCAATGCTGACTTTCCGCCCCGACGGTGAGCCGTCCCGGCGGAGGTGGGTAAAACATCCCTGCCGCCAGGAGGCGGCAGGGATCAACCCCCAAGCAGAAGTTGGATTGAAATCCTAGAGTCACAGCGCGGCGGCGCCGTAGCAGATGAAATCCGAAATTCCGAATCCAGGATTTAAACAGAAGCCAGCGAAGGGAACGAAGAGCGCTAGGGTGTACGGAGTCAGGGGATACGGTGGAGACGTAGATTAATGGGAGAATTCGATCCCTCAAAACCAGCGCTCGGTCCTGCCAACTCCGGCGCCATCCGCCTTTAACCGCTTCGATACCTTCTGATCAACCTGGATGACGCAGTTGTATTTGAACCACGGACACAGAGATCACAGAGAAAACTGATTAGAGAATGAAATCTGGACAGGAACTCGATCACCCACGAGGTGAGTGGATTTTGAACCGAAGAGTCCGCGGTTAAAGGTTGCGGGATCCACAGTGGCAGGGATCCCCATGCCGGCATTCACCGGCCCGTGGACAACAGGTGTGCCCGAAGTTCGGGCACTTCGCGGCCAAGGGCTTCGGCGACGAGTCCGGCGATCAGCCTCGCTCCCTTCGCGTTGAAATGCGTCCTGTCGGTCGACGTGGCCTCGATCGTGGCGGTCTCCGCAGGACCGAGACGCTTGTAGAGCTCGCCACTTGAGGCGTGCAGGTCGACCAGCGTCGTATGGGTCGCGGCTGCCACGCGCTTCATCGCCGCCACGTAGGGCAGAAGCGTATCAACCTTCGTGCGACGCTGAACGGGCGTGACGAGGATTGGAATCGCTCCGGCGGCGCGGGCCTCGGCGACGAAGCGGGTCAAGAGTTGCGAATACAGCCCGTCCGGGTCCGTGTGCTCGGGTCGGCTGGGCGCGTGGGAATCGTTGTGGCCGAACTGGATCAGGACGTAGGTCGCGCGACTCTTCAGGACCTTGGTCCACCATCCCTCGCTGAGAAAGGTCTTCGTGCTCCGACCGCTCTTGGCGATATTGTCGATCGCGACCCGGGAATCGAAATAGGATCCGAGGGCCATGCCCCACCCGTGTTTCGGATTGCTTGCAGGGAAGCTGGCGACTGTGGAGTCGCCCGCGAGCGTGATCCGGATTTTCCCGGAGTCCTTGGCAAAGGCGCCGACGCTCGATACGAGCGCAAGCGTTGTGAGGACGGCGAACCAGCGGAGCAGTTTCATGGTGGGGATAAAGGGAACGGGCAAACCGTCGCCTGCTGGCGCAGGCTCGGGCACGGATCTGACGGATGGGGCCGCACCAAGACAAACCTGTCCGTGCGCTCGTCGTTGCCGGGCGGGACGGAAAACTCGGATTCATCTCACTCATACACGGCGGTCATTCCCACACGCGGACCAAGTTACCGTCCAAAGTGGAAGAACCGTTACCGTCTTCAATATCACCAATGATTTTCGCCTTATCACCGCCATCCACTACAACCGCCAGGAAGTGTTCACCCTGCGGTTCCTGACCCACGCTGACTAAGACAAGAACTCTTGGAAGAACTCGCTATGAACACCGCCGCCCTCAATTTCGCCGCCCTGCCCAAGACCTACCCGGGCCTCGTCGCCCTGTACCTGCCGCGCCCCATCCACGACAAAATCGCGTATGACGACGCCGTGAAAATCGTCCACACGCTAGTCGGCATAAACTGAATCGTGACCAGGACGATTACCTAGCCCCCATGGCCAAGCTCGTGGAGGTTTACGAAAGCGAAAACGTGCCCGAGCCAAAGGTGATCTATAAAGCCAGTCTTCCGATCGGCTTCCCGCAACAGCCCCCCGTCGCTGCTCACTGCTCCACCTTCCAAATCGGACTCAATCTTCCGCCGATTCGTTCTTGAAAACTCAAGCCTCTGCCCATTCGATTCTTCCATCGCGCGTCACCCCGTTTTGTGTTTACAACTCCTTCAATGATAGAGATTTGATGGACACGCGATACCTATCTAATGAGACATTTAGGCTAGGTTTGCGGCCTGACTCCATGCCACGGTCGCCCTATGCCTCAAATACCCTCCCCGCGACCATGCCTCCTATCCGCCTCCTTGCCCTCGTTGCCGCGCTCTCGTCGCTGACGCCCCTCTTCTCGGCGCAATCCACCGATCCCGTGCTCTGGTATCGCGAACCGGCACACGAGGCGATCACCGAGGCGCTCCCTATCGGCAACGGCCGCCTCGGCGCGCTCGTCACCGGCGGCGTATCCACCGAATGCCTCGAACTCAACGAGTCGACCCTCTGGGCCGGCGGGCCCTACAACGCCGCCAACCCCAAGGGCCCCGCAGCCCTCCCGGAAATCCGCCGGCTCGTATTCACCGGACACTACAAGGAGGCCCAGGATCTCTGCGCCCGGACAATGATGGGAAATCCCCTCGGCGAGCTGCCCTACCAACCGCTCGGCGACATCAGGGCCGAATTTCTCGGACAGGGCCCCGTCTCCGGTTACCGCCGCGAACTCGATTTGGACCGCGCTCTCGCGCGGGTCTCCTATGACGCGAACGGCGTCCACTACACTCGCGAATATTTCGTCAGCTACCCAGACCAGGCGATCGTGATGCGCTTCACGGCCAGCAAACCCGGCGCCATCAGCTGTATCCTTTCTTTCGATTCACCCGAGCGCGACGTGGGCACGGACGTCTGGACGGGGGGAATACGCATGCATGGCCGCAACCTCGATGCGTCAGGCGTGAAAGGTGCGCTGACCTTCGTGGCCGAGGCCCGCGTATCGGCCACGGGAGGACGAGTGACGCCCGGCGAACGCATCCTGACCATTCGCCACGCAGACTCAGTCACCATCGTCCTCGACGCCGCCACGAGCTACCGCTCCTGGAACGACGTCAGCGGCGATCCCTATGAGATCGTCCAGGACCGTCTTGCGAAGTCAGCCGATCGCAGCTTCGCCGACCTCCTGGCCCGCCACGAGGCCGATTTTCGTCCGAAATTCGAGCGCTTGCGCCTCGACCTCGGAGCCCTACGGAATCCCGGGCTCTCCGCGGACGAGCAGCTCGACGCAAACGCCCGCAATCCCGACCCCGCGGTGGCAGCCCTCTATTTCGACTTTGCCCGCTACCTGCTCCTGTCCTGTTCCCGCCCGGGCGGCCAGCCCGCCACTCTCCAGGGGCTCTGGAACGACCAGATCTATCCGCCTTGGGGAAGCAAATACACGGTGAACATCAACACCGAGATGAATTACTGGCCCGCGGATCCGGGCAACCTCGGCGACTGTGTGCAGCCGTTGCTGCATCTCGTCGAGGACCTCGCCCAGAGCGGTGCACGCACGGCGAAGATCGAATACGGGGCGGGCGGCTGGGTCTGCCACCACAACACCGATCTGTGGCGCGGCACCGCGCCCGTCGACGGCCCGTTCTGGGGCATGTGGCCCACGGGCGGCGCGTGGCTCTGCCTCCAGCTGTGGGAGCACTATCAGTACACCGGCGACCGCGCCTTCCTCGAGCGCCTGTACCCGCTGATGAAGGGATCCGCGCAATTCTTCCTGGACACCCTTGTCAGGGACCCGTCCGGCCGCTACCTCGTCGTGTGCCCGAGCGTATCGCCCGAACACGCACACGCGCCGGACGTGAGTATCGCGGCGGGCACGACAATGGACAATACGATCCTGCGCGACCTCTTCGCCGACTGCGCGGAAGCGGCGCAGACGCTTGGGGTCGATTCTGAATTCCGCACCGAGGTGCTCCAGGCTCGCGCCAAGCTGCCGCCCTTCCGCATCGGCAAAGGCGGTTACCTACAGGAATGGATGCAGGACTGGGACGCCCAGGCGCCCGACATCCACCACCGGCACGTCTCCCACCTGTTTGGGCTTTTTCCGTCGCAACAGATCACCCTGGGCACCACTCCCGCCCTGGCCAAGGCCGCGATCAAGACCCTGGAGATGCGCGGCGATCTCAGCACGGGCTGGAGCCTCGCATGGAAAATCAATCTCTGGGCCCGCCTCCGCCAGGGCAATCACGCATGGAAGCTGCTCCAGGACCTCCTGAATCCAAGCCGCACCTACAGCAATTTCTTCGACGCCCATCCGCCGTTCCAGATTGACGGCAATTTCGGCGGCGCCTCGGGCATCATGGAGATGCTCGTCCAAAGCCGCCTGCTCGGCCCCGTCCGTTCCGGCCAGCCGACGCCGGTCGAAGTCGATCTCCTGCCCGCCCTGCCGGATGCCTGGCCGACCGGAAGCGTCAAGGGCATCTGCGCCCGGGGCGGACTCGTGCTGGATCTCGAATGGTCCGGCCACCGACTTCACAAGGCGGTGATCAGGGCCACGATTCCCGCAACCCTGGACCTGCGCTACGCCGGAAAATCCGTCACACGGACACTCGCCGCAGGTCAGTCGCTCAGCATCGACGCCGATCAGCTCTGAGACCTGCCAGGGGGGCGCCTCTCAGGCCTCCCCTCCGTTGCCCAGCTTCACACGCAGCCCGTCGTAGGCGAGGCCCACTCCCGGCGGCAGCT
>JAJXYI010000015.1 GCA_021780625.1 bacterium
CGATTTCGCTGACCGTCACGGATTTTGGGGGAATGGACGTCGGTATCCACCCAGGGATGCAGAGACCACCAGGTTCTGTAGCCAACTGTCGTGGTAGCGATGTCGGTTGAGTCGTTCAGCGGGACACCGCCAGCCTTGATTGTCTCGTGTGGTCGCCGGATGCCACGGCGTGAAGTTCCACAGCAGCGCCCACGCGCGGCAGTGAAGTCGGCAGGTATCCAGCGAGCCATGAAGGTGTTGACCGTGGTCGAAGTACCGGTTCATTCCACGCATCTGGCGGTCGCGCATGGTACTCGTGCGGTGCCTGCGGGGATGACGGTACGCCACGGCGTACCGTGGACCCTTGCGGCACAGGTCCAGGATGTTCTCCAGCACGACTCCACTGAGGTGCTTGTTGGCCCATTCCCGGAGCCGACGCAACCGTTGCCCGAAGCCCCGCCGGTCAGGGGCGTGGTAGGCGTCCCAGACCCGCCGCGAGGTCTCCGCGAACTGGTCCTTCAGGTGCTTGGCTCGGTCGCGGATTTTCAACCAGCCGTGCAGGATGTTAGTTTCGGTCCGACTGGGCACAACTTTGACGGGCCAGTGGGTGCCACCTGAGCGGTTGCGGCGCGAGTCGTTTGAGGGCGCGTTGCGGGAGATGGGAAGGCGCGAGCTCGGCCCCACGGGTGAGGACTGGAGTGGGATCACGGGTGGGTATGGGAACGCAAGGTGGAAGGGGAATCGTCACTCGGGATCGGTCGACTCACCTGTGGCGACCGGACGGGCACGGTGAGCGCGGTAGGACCGGCCGCTGAGCTTGAGGATCGTCGCCCCGTCAACCAGGCGGTCCAGGAACGCCGACGCCAACGGAGGATCGGCCAGGTAGGTGGCCCACGTGGTGAAGTCGACGTTCGTTACCAGGACCGTCGAACGCCGCCCCGTGCGGGCATCCAGTAGCCGATAGTAAAACGTGCTGGCCTGGGCGTGCGCCTCGCGCTCCAGGCGGTCAAAGCCGAATTCATCGATCACCAGCAGATCGACCCGCGAGAAGGCGGCAAGAGTCTGGTTGAAGGTCCCGTCGGCCAGCGCCGCAGTCAGCTCCTGGAGCAACGTGGCGCTGGTCGCGTACCGGACCCTGTAGCCCTGGACACACGCCTCATGGCCCACGGACTGGACGATCCGGCTCTTTCCCAGCCCGGTCTGGCCCACCACGATCACGTTCTCCTGCCGCCGCACGAAGTCGCACGTCGCCATCTGCTCGATGCTCCGCCGGTCGATCCCCTTGGCGTTGAACTCCCAGTCGAATCCCTCCAGAGTCATCAACTCCCGGAACTTCGCCGCGGCGATTCGTCGCTCCAGTGCGCGCTGAAGCCGGGCCTCGGCCGGACCCGCCAGCAGCCGGTGCAGGAACTCCAGGTGGCTCAGCGATTCTTTCTCGGCCGCGGACAGCGCAGCGTCCAGTGCCGCCGGCGCCAGCGCGATGCCCAGCGTTTGCAGCGCGGCGGTGACGTTTTCATGCAGGGTCGGTATGACCTGTTTCGTCGCCCGTGTTCTCGGGTTCGGAGCCGGCTTGTGGTTTGAGGTCGGTCGCTTCGCCATCGTGAGGCTCCTCACCCAGCAGGATCTGGTAATCAGAGGTCGGTCGCGGCGGTGTCGGCGCTCCATCGAGGAGTCGATCCAGGTAACTTCGGTGGTCGTCGGCCAGCGCATCCAGCGGGGTCTTGGGCCGGCCTTGCGCGGCGAGGATCCGCGCGACGGCCTGGTAACTGAACGCGCCGTATCGCACCGCCCGCTCCAGCGCCTGGAGGACATCCGCGCGGGGATAGGCGGCCGCCAGCGACAGGACCCGCTCCGCCTGGTTCTTGCCGAACCGGCTCCCAGCGAGCAGACCCTCCAGGAACCGTGTCCCGGTCGCACCGAACTGTGCGAACCGCTGGCTCAGGTGCTCCGAGCGCTGCTGGGCATCGCGGGGCGGTTCGTGGCCCGCGCAAGGGCTGCGCCCACCTACCGTGGCGCGGGGGAAGAGCCGATGCCGCACGGCCTCGACGAACGCGGGGTCATGGATCACCAGCTCGTGTTCGCTCACCCGTACCGCGACCGTCTGGCCGATCAGCCGCCAGGGGACCGCGTAGAAGTTCTGGCGGTAGACCACGAAGCCCTCGGCGTCGACCGTGCGATAGACGACCTCAGCGGCGTCGAACGGACATGCCGGCAGCGGGATCAGATGGGGCAGTTCTTCGGCATGGCGATCGATCGGCCGCGTTTTGGTCTGGCCATGGATTCGTACGTCGGCGACCTCGGCCAGCCACCACGCCGCGGTCTCATTCAGGTGCTCCAGGCCGCGAAACGTCCGGCCGCCAAGCAAATTGGATTCGATATATCCGAATGGCCTCTCAACTTTCCCCTTGGTCTGGGGCCGCCGTACGCGGCAGGCGATCGGGCGAAAGCCGTAGTGGGCCGCGAACGCGAGGAAACGCGGGTTGTAGACCGGCTCGTCGCCGTCGTGGCCGCTGACGACGACCTTCATGTTGTCGTACAGGCAGGTGGCCGCGACCCCGCCCAGGTGTCCGAAGGCGCGGATGTGCTCGCGCACGGTCGTGGCGAAGTCCTGTGCCTCCACGAAGCGGAGGTACTGCCGCCGCGAGTAACCCAGCACGTAGCTGAAGGCATGGACGCGGCGACGGCCTTCGTCGCTGAAGTCGAGGTCATAGGTGGAGAAGTCCATCTGCGCTTGTGCGCCGGGGCCGGTCTCGAACCGCTGCACCGGCGCGACGACCGGCGAGGGACGCCGATGGAGCACCCGTTCGGAGAGGATCGTGTAGCCGCCGGTGTAACCGAGGGCACGCAGTTCCTCGAGGATTCGTCGCACCGAAATGTCGGGGTAGCGCGCCAGCAGTTCGGCGATCGCCGGCTCGTAGGCGTCCAGCTTGCTGCCGCGCGCTGCCGCAGGTTGCGGCGCGCGCTCTGGCGGTGTGCCGGCGCGCGCTTGCTCGACCTGGCCCAGCGCCTTGTGAACGGTGCGGCGGCTGACCCCGAGGCTCAGGGCAATCCGCCGCGCCGAGGCGCCGCCGTGGAAGAGCGCCACGATCTTGGCAACCAGTTCCGGATTCATGGACGGTTCATCTCCAGGGCCAGGTCCCCCGCACCTTCCGCAACAGACGCCGCGTCACGCGCCAGCCGTGCGAACACCGGCCCGAGGACCAGCCGGTCGGAGGCCGTCAGACTGGTCCAGCCGCGGCATTCCAGGAAGTTTTCCACCCACGCCAGCCGGTCCAGGAGCACCCCCATCTGCTTGCTGACGCGATTGCCGCGCGCGCTGAGCCGTGCGTCCCACCCCTGCTGCTCCGGTGCCGCCACGTGCCCCAACGCGTCGCGCGGCTTGGCCAGGACGAACTGCTTCTGCTCGTCCGTCACCGATCCCAGGAGCAAGCGGACCACGCCGCTGAGCTCGTCGCCGTTGAGTGCCTCACGCCGTGACACATCGAGCACTTCCGATTGGTTGCCGGCCGGCAACCGGGCGATCTCTCGCGCCGCCGTTGGCGTCAGGAGGCCGACTTCCAGCTCCTGGCGCACATCGCCGGAGAGCTTTTCCAGCAGGGCCAACCGTCGGCAGACCCAGCTCTTGTGCCGGCCCATGAGCTCGGCCACTTCGCTCTGGGCGAGGCCGTCCTCGCGCACCAGCGCTTGCACGAGCCATGCTTCTTCCAGCTCGTAGGGCCGTCGCCCGGTCTGATTGAGGCCGTAGATCGCCGCCTTGGCATGCCGGTCGTCGAGCTCGACCAGCCGTACCAACAGCGTGGTCATCCCGCGTACCTGTTGCGCGGCCTCCCAGCGGGTAAAGCCGTCGAGCACCTGCGGCCGCTCCTGGCGCAGCGTGGCCACGATCGGCGCGCACTGTCCCCAACGGCGCAGCGACTGCGTCATCGCCTGGATCGCCTGCGGCACTCGCAGTCGATAGCGTCGGAAGTGATCTCCCAACTCGTCGAGCCGCACCGCCGTGACCTGACCGACCGGGCAAGGAATCATCGCCGTGTCCCCCTTGGGAGCCGATCGGAGAAAGGGAGCGGGGGGCCGGGGTGATCCGGAACCCTCCCGCCCCCTCCTCCTTTCGGGGCACTCAATCCTTACGCGGCCTTCCGGCCGGCGGCGATACGGGACAACCAAGCTCAGGGATCGCGGCCCCGCGGTTTCGCTCCCGACGGGCGTGCGCCCCGCGCGCGCCGGCGCCACTGCCGCTCACGCTCGATCACGCGCCGTAACGCCTGACGGCAGGCGGAGCTGCAAAATCGCTGACAGGGGCTCCGTTTGGTGGGCGCGAAGTGCTCCTCGCAGCCGGGGCGGTCGCAGCGAAAAAATCGGGAATCCTCGGCTGCGCGCTGGCCCTCGCACGCTCCATCCGCAGGCTCGCACGACACATCCGGCTCCGCGCCCTGGGCTGCGGAGACCTCGGCGGCACGCCGGCGCTCGGCGCAGCGGCAGCGGTATCGCTGGCACTGGTCCCGGCGTTTCTCCTGGCCGCTTGCCGTCTTGCGATACTGGCGGCTGGCGCGCCGTCGCCTCCAACGGCAGGCCGCCGCACGGCACTCGTCGCTACAGTACCGAGCCTGGGGATGGCTTGGTCGAAAGAACTTCTCGCACCCCTTCAGCAGACAGCGCCGCTGTCGAGGCCGACGAGGCCCTTGACGGACACCGGGCAGGTGAGAAGCTTGATGTGAGCCCAAGGAAGCTGCGAACTTCCGACGGCCAAGTCTCGGGGTTGGAGTCCCTTGTGCTCCGCCCCGAGGCGCCTACTTTCGATCGATTGGCCCTCGTGGCTGAATCCCTATCTCCACCTATAGGACGGGCCGGCCCGACTTCCAACCCGGACGGTGATCGGGCCACTTCGCCGAAACTCAGCAGTTTCGGTCCGGCCCGCTCGGACCGAAATAGTTGCGCCCGATCTCGCCGTTACTGACAGTCTGGTATCATCCCTCC
>JAJXYI010000186.1 GCA_021780625.1 bacterium
TCATCCGCCGATGGGAGGCACCCCTCTTCGCGTTCGCCTGGCGCTACGTCCAGAATACCGCGGATGCCCACGACCTGGTGGCCGAGGCCTTTGTCCGCCTGTACCGTCAGCGCGAACGGCTGCGTCCCGACACGCGTATGTCGGCCTGGCTTTTCACCACTCTGGCCAACCTCTGCCACAATCACCACCGGTGGAAGCGGCGGCATCCGACGGTGAGTCTGGACGCTGCGGATCCGGAAACCGGCCTGACCCTGAGTTTCCACACTCCATCCCAGGCGCCCACCCCGTGCGACGAGGCGGAGCGCGACGAGGCGCTGGTTGCGCTGCGGGAGGCCATCAATCGCCTGCCGCACGACCTGAAGACGACCCTCATCCTGCACCACTACGAGCACCTGTCCTATCGCGAGATCGGGCGTATCACCGGCTGTTCGGAACGAGGCGTCGAGACACGGCTTTACCGGGCGAAGCAGCGGCTTCGCGACGATCTCGGAGGACACCTGGCCGGCCCCGACGGGCGGCAGGAGTAAAGCCGGGGGCGGGTCAGTGTTTCTGGGCTGCGGCAGCGGCCGCGGTCTTCGCCTTGGCCCAGGCGTCGTACTCCGCGCGGGGGATGAACTTCAGCGACGCGGAGTTGATGCAGTAGCGCAGGCCGGTGGGTTCGGGACCATCGTCGAAGACGTGGCCGAGGTGGGCGCCGCAGACCGCGCAATGGACCTCCGTGCGGGTCATGCCATAGCTGTGGTCGACCTCCTCCTCGATGAACTTGGGTTCGATGGGCTGCCAGAAACTGGGCCACCCGGTGCCGCTGTTGAACTTGGTCCGACTGTCAAACAAGGGCGTGCCGCATCCGGCGCACACATACACGCCGTCCTGGTGGTTGTTCCAGTACGCGTTCGCAAACGGAGGCTCGGTGCCCTGCTCGCGCATGACCCTGTATTGAAGGGGCGACAACAGCGCCCGCCACTCGGCATCGGTGTGCCGCACCTTTCGATGGCTCATGTCGATGACGACATTTGACGGAAGCCCGCAGGCGGACAGCGGTCCTTCGGTGGTGCAGGAAGAGGAGTTGGCGGGAGCGTCCTTGGAATTCATGACCGGCGGAGCGGCAAGGGTTGAGAGTGGTGAGAGGGCAAAGGCAAACAGGGCAATGAGCCCCGCGCGAACGAGGGAAGTGGGATGCGACGCCATGGGACGCCAGCAACGTACCCGGAAACCTTCGACGCGCAAGCGGCGCGCCCCCGCGCTAATCCACCTTCAATCCCACGTCGCCATCCGCAAACTGGGCGCGAATCCGCTGGCCTGCGGTCACCTCGGCGCGACGTGCGAGCGGGGCGCCCTGGGCGTCGCGCATGATCACGAAGCCGCGATTCAGCACCGACTGGGGACTGGCGGATTGGAGACGTTTGTAGAGCGCGAGCAGGCGGTGGGATTCGAACTGCACGCGATTCTCCGGCGAGGCACGCTCGAACCGGGCGCGTTGGGCGTCGCAGGCCGCGCGTTTGTCCTGGGCCGCATGACGAAGCGCAGCCAAGAGCCTGTTCGAGAGATCATCGAGTCGAAGGTATCCCCGCTCCACCTGCGCAGCGGGCGCCAGGAGGCGGAGTCTCCCCCGGAGCGGCTCGAGCCGTCCGCGCGCGTCGTCCAACGCACGATCGGCGGCCTTTTCGAGCGATTCGGCCGCGGCCTCGGCACGCTGCAGGATCTCGAGGAAACGGCTGGAAATCAGCTCGGCGGCGCCGCTGGGCGTTTCCGCGCGCTGGTCGGCGGCGAAATCGCAGAGCGTGAAATCGATCTCGTGCCCGACGGCCGACACGGTCGGCACCGGGCACGCGGCGACCGCGCGCACGAGCACCTCTTCGTTGAAGGCCCACAGGTCCTCGAGGCTGCCGCCACCCCGGCCGACCACGAGCAGGTCGAAGAACCGCGGCAGGGGCGAGCCCGCCCCCTCCTCCACAGGTTCCCCGGCCGGGCCGAGCCGGAGGTCCGCCGCCCAGGCGAGCATCGCGGCCATCTCCTCGGCGGCGCCGCTTCCCTGGACTTTCGACGGAAGCACGACGCAGCGTCCGCGCCAGCAGCGCCGCTGCAGGATTTTCACAAAATCGCGCACCGCCGCACCGGTCGGGGACGTTACGAAACCCACGCGGACGGGCAGCGCGGGCAGCGGTCGCTTGCGCTCCGGGTCAAAAAGCCCCTCGGCCGCGAGACGGCGTTTCAGGGCCTCGAACTCCATCTGAAGCCGGCCAACTCCGTCCTCGATCACCGCCCGGACCACCAGCTGATACTGGCCCCGCGGCTCGTACAGACTCAGGCCGCCGAAGGCCAGGATCTGCAGGCCGTCGCGCAGCTTCACCGTCTGCCGGGCGGCGTCGCCGCGGAAGAGCACCGCGGAAACCTGGGCGCCGGCGTCCTTGAGCGAGAAATACACGTGCCCGCTCGCCTGCACCCGCAGGTTGGAGACCTCACCGCGCACCCAGCAGGGGGCGATCTCGCGCTCGAGCAGGGCCTTGATCCGGACCGTGAGCTGGCTCACCGACTCGACGCGCTCGGCAGAGCCAGTTTGGGGTCTGAATTCGCGCGGGAGCATGGCCGAGGCTTGATTCCGGTCAGGATGACTTCGACTTGGCTGCGTAGTGCTTGCGGACCATGTGCGTCACCGCGAGCAGGGCGGCCAGCGCGCCCACGGCAACCATTGCAAGTTTTCCCCGTCCGTGGAGCAGTGCGTCGCCGAACATCACGAACGAGGTGTCGTAGAGGTAGGTCGCGATGCAGGAGACGATGACGTAGTTCCTGAGCGGGACATCGGCCAGGCCGGCGAGGTAGTTCTGGACAAAAAACGGAATTCCCGGGGTGACGCGCAGGATGACGACGAGGTCCGTGGCATCGCTGCCTGCGACCTCGGGCATGCGATAGCCGAAGCGGTCGAGGAGACGGCGGAACAGCGGCCGGAGCGCCCAGCGCGCGAGCCAGTACGTGAACATCATGTTCACGGTCACCGCCCCCAGACACAGCGCCACCACGCCGCCCAGTCCATAGCGCTCCCCGAACACGGCGCCCGCGGGAAGCAGGAAGGTCAGCATCGGCACGCCGAAGCAGGGAAGGAACGCCATCGCCCCGAAATACGCGACCGGACCCGCGGAACTCAGCACGACCACCACGCGGTGGGCGAGCGCCTTTAGGTCCACGCCCCTCGCCACGGCCACGAGAATCACGATGCAAAGCACCGCGGCGACCGCGAGCTTCACCAGGAGTTTCTTCTGTTTGGACGTGGGCGTGTTTCCCATCGGGCAACATTGCCGGAGAGCGGCCCCGGTGGGCAAGCCCAAGCCTGAATCCATCGCGCAACCCGCGTTTCTCCAACCGAGACTCGACGCCGGGCGAGGGATCTCCCAAGACTTCCCGCGCGCCACACCGTGAAGCTCACCATCGTCATTCCCTGTTACAACGAGTGCAAAACGATCCGCACGATCGTCGACCGGGTTCGGAAGTCCCCCGTGGCCGACAAGGAGATCATCATCGTGGACGACTACTCGCGCGACGGAACGCGGGACCTGCTTCGCACCGAGATCGCCCCGCTCGTGGACAAGGTGATCTATCACGAGGTCAACCAGGGCAAGGGCGCCGCGCTGCGCACGGGCTTCGCCGCGGCGACAGGCGACGTGGTGGTGGTGCAGGACGCCGACCTCGAGTATGACCCGGATGAATACCCGCGGCTCATGAAGCCGGTCATGGAGGGCAAGGCCGACGTGGTGTTCGGCTCGCGTTTCACGGGCGGCGACGCTCACCGCGTGGTGTATTTCTGGCACATGGTCGGCAACCGCGTGCTGACGCTGTGCTCGAACATGCTCACGAACCTGAACCTCACGGACATGGAGTCCTGCTTCAAGCTCTTCAGGCGGGAGGTGATCCAGAGGATAGCGATCGAGGAAAACCGGTTCGGCGTGGAGCCCGAGTTGACGGCCAAGGTGGCGAAGCTGCGGGTGCCCATCTACGAGGTGGGCATCAGCTACTACGGGCGCACCTACGAGGAAGGGAAGAAAATCGGCTGGAGGGACGGCTTCAGGGCACTGTACGCTATTGTGAAGTACAACGTCTTTCGATGACCCCGGCCTCTCCCGCCACCCCGCGGCGCGTTGCGCTCGTCGTACCCGTCTTCAACGAGGAACCCGTCCTGCCCGAATTGTTCGCGCGGCTCGACGGAGTGCGTGCATCGGAACCGGGCGTCGAATGGGCCTGCATATTCGTGAACGACGGCAGCCGCGACCGGTCCGCGGAAATGATCGCCGCGCGTGCGGAGAGCGACCGCGCCATGGAGCTTGTAGACCTCTCGCGCAACTTCGGCCACCAGGCCGCGCTGATGGCGGGGATCGCGCGGGCGGGCGAGCTCGGCGTGGACGCGGTGGTGACGATGGACGCCGACCTGCAGGATCCGCCCGAATTGATTCCCGAGCTGATCGCGAAATGGCGGGCCGGCGCTTCGGTGGTGCTGGCGGTGCGCCGGTCGCGCGAGGAGCGCGGCCTGCGCCGGGCGGGCTTCGACCTTTTTCACCGTCTGTTCAATCGATTCTCAGATTTTCCGATCGTCGCGAACACGGGGACCTTCGGTCTCATGAACGCCGAGGCGCTGGAGGCGCTGGTGGCGCTGCCCGAGCGCCATCGCTTTTTCCCAGGCCTGCGGGGATGGGTGGGCTTTCCCACCGCCCAGATTTTCTACGACCGAAAAGACCGCGCCGCGGGCACTCCCGCCCAGACGCTTCGCCGGCTCGTGACCTACGCGTTCGACGGCATGCTGAGCTTCTCCTACCTGCCGCTCCGGATGCTCACCTACGTGGGCCTGGCAGTCAGCGGCTTCGGTTTCGCGCTCGGCACCTTCTTCATCGTCCGCCGCCTGCTCGGGATCGAGATCGCGTTCACCGGCTTCACCACGCTGGTCACCCTCACGCT
>JAJXYI010000092.1 GCA_021780625.1 bacterium
ATCGCTTTACGGCACCCTCGTGTCGCGTGCGAGCGACGGGATCGTGCTGCTGCAGGATGAACGCATCGTGATGATCAATCCACGCCTGCTGGTGCTGATTGGCTGCACGGAATCCGAGGTGAAGGGTCAACCGTTTCTGCAGTTCGTCCATCCGGAGAGCCGTGCGGAGATGAGGGGAATCTACGCCCGGCGCATGGCAGGAGGAGACGCTCCCTATCTTTATGAGACGGCCCTGTTGCGCCGGGATGGGCAGCGCCTGGAGGTGGAGGTCAGCGGCACGGTGATTACTTTTGAAGGGACCCTCTCGAACCTCGTGATGGTGCGGGACATCTCGCAGAGGCGTCAGACGGAGAGGAAGCTGGCTGTCTCGACCCGACGTCTTGGCGCGGTCAACCGACGCCTCGGTGCGGCGATGATCCGGGCGGAAGAACTTGCGCACTGGGCCGAGGAGGCGGAGCGCAGCAAGAGCGAGTTTCTCGCGAACATGAGCTGCGAGCTTCGCACCCCGCTCACTTCGATCGTCGGCATGGTGGATTTGTTGCGCGACGAGGCCTTTGGGCCGGTCAATGCATCGCAGCGGGAGAGTCTGGAGTCGATCGATGAGAGCAGCCGGCACCTGCTCGAGCTGATCAACGACATCCTCGACATGGCGAAGCTGGAGTCCGGACGGGTAGAGTTGAAGTGCGCCGAGATCGACGTTCGCGGGCTGTGCGAGGCGTGCATGCGGTTCGTGGCGATTTCTGCCGCCCGGAAAGGAGTGAATACGATTCTCGAGTGCACCCAGGGTCCGGCGAAAATGTGGGCCGACGCGCGGAGGCTCCGTCAGGTCCTGATCAACCTGCTGGGCAACGCCGTCAAATTCACGCCATCTGGCGGCAGCATCGCGCTCGTGGTTGCGCAGGCGGAGGGCGTCGCGGGAGTGCGGTTTACGGTCTCGGATACCGGCTTCGGCATCAGCCGGGCAAAACTCGCCGCGATCTTCGAACCCATGGAGAAAGGCGGGTCGGCGCTTTCTGGATACCGGGGCGGGGCAGGACTTGGGTTGCCGATGGCGCGGAGGCTGGCGGTGCTCCAGGGAGGGGCGCTCACGGCGCAGAGCGAACCCGGCATGGGCAGTTCCTTCACCGTGATCATCCCCGATCGTCCGATCCCGTCGCCGGCAATATCGGTCGGAGACGACGGAGGCGGGCTTGCTCAAAGCGTTTCGCTGGCGGGGCTTCGCATCCTGATCGCCGAGGACGATGCCACCAACGCACGCATCCTCGAACTGCGACTCCAGATTTCGGGCGCATCGGTGACGGTGGTTGGAAACGGGCGAGAGGCGGTGGAGTGCGCCAGGAGCATGCGGCCCGACGTCGTTCTCATGGATGTCCAGATGCCGGAGATGAACGGCATCGACGCCACCCGTGCCCTTAAAGGGGATCCCTTGACGGCGGGCATACCTATCATTTGTCTGACCGTCCTCGCGATGGACGAGGATCGAGACCGCTGCCTTGCCGCAGGTGCGGACGATTACCTAATCAAACCAGTCGCGATGCGGGCCTTGATTTCCAAACTACGCCGCGAGCCCGCCGGGTCGGAAAATACGGAGGTGCTCGGGAATCTCCGGGAATGAACATCAGCAAAAGCCAGCCAGCCCAGCCGAAGCCCGCCTCGGGACGGGCGGTATGCGGATTTTCGCTGCCCTTGCTCGACGGGCCGGCGCATGTGCGGTGGGCGGCTTTCTGTGTGGTGTACACGGCGGCGGCGCTTGTCAGTGAAATGATCCGGCCGGCGCTCGCTCCGCGCGCCCCCCTGTGGTTGCCGGCCGGGCTATTGATCGTCGTGCTTTTGGCCGCTCCCAGGAGGCACTGGGCCGGCTACCTGGCTTTTGCTGCTGCGTTGAGCTTCGGGCTCGCCCTTCGCTCGGGAGCCTCCTCCGGGTTTGCCGCCGTCGGTTCTCTCGGTGTCGTGTTAGAGGCGCTTATCTCGGTCTGGGGAACCACGCTGTGGGTGCGGAGCCATTCGGCGGATGAGGCGGGCGGCGCGATTGGACTGCTTGCGGTCTGCGCGCTTCCGGGCCCTGCCGTCGGCGCTGCCCTCGTCGTGATCGGCTGCGCGGGCAACTCGGTTCCGTCCGAATATCTGGCATATTGGCTGGATCTGTGGTGTCGCGACGTGCTCGCGATCCTCATCTTTCTTCCGCTCGCCATGGGTGCGGCCGCGGAATGGAGGCGGTGGGCGACCGAGACGATCGCGGCAAGGCGGACCGAGGTCGCGCTGTTGCTGGCCGTCGCTTTGGCCGACACCTGGCTCGTGTTCGGCCTGACGGGGTCGGTGGGGGGCGAAGTCAGGTTTCTGCTCGCCCCACTCTTCGTGTGGGCGGCGATGCGCCTTCAGGCCCGCGGCGTTGCCCTGGTCAGCGCCTTGATTTCGCTGACGCTTTTCGCCCTGGCCACCGTCGTGCCCAATCACATCGACGTGTTCACGCCGGGAATGATCGCACACCTTCAGGTCTTTCTCGTCGTATCAACGGCGACGGCGCTGATGATCTCGATCGCGTGGAACGAATACCAGAACTCCGCCGGCAGTCTGCTGCGCCTGCAGACCAGCATGACCGAGATCGTGGTGACCGTCCAGGTGGTGCGCGATGAACAGGGGGCGATCGCCGACTTCATGATCGTGGACGTCAATCCGGCCTTCCTGGCCGCTTCCAAAATCACCCTCCAGGCGGCGGTCGGCGCCCTGCTTTCGGAATTTGTGGAAAATCCGTCTCGGGAGTATGGTGAGGAGGCGGACGGATTGCTCCGTGACCGTCGACCGCGGACGATCGAGGTGCATTCGCCTGCGAGCGGACGCTGGTACCAGGTTTCTGCCTATGCGTCGGAGGTGGAAGATCGCATCGCGACACTTTCCACGGACATCACGGCGTTGAAGGAGCGTGAAGCGGAGGTGGTCCGCTACTCGCGGATGTACTCGATGGTGAGCCAGATCAACCAGTCGATCGTGCGGTCGGCCAAGCGCGAGGACCTGCTTCGCAACGTGTGTGTTGCGCTTACCGAACACGGTCGGTTCGTCGCGGCCTGGGCGGGGCGTTTTCGCTCCACGGAGAACCGGCTGATCAAAGTCCACGCGTCGGGAGCGGAGCCGATGTTTGCCGAACTGCAATCCTTGCCGGCGCCTGCCGACGAGATGCTCGCCAGAAGGGCGTTTAGGGAGGGGGCGATCGTCGTCTGCATGAACCCCGGGGACGATCCCACGGCCCAGCCCTGGGGAGCCGTGGCGGCCCGGCACGGGATGGGTTCCCTCGCGGCCTTTCCTCTCAGAGAGGACGGGCGCGTTGTTGGGGCGGTCTTTGTCTGTTCCGGTGACGCGGGGGCGTTTTCGTCCAAGGAAGTCGATTTGTTGGGCGAGGTGGCGCGGGACATTGGCTTCGCCCTCGACAAGATGCGGGGGGATGCGATTCGCACCCAGACCATGGCCAACCTTGTCGAGAGCGACCGGCGATTTCGCGGGCTCTTCGATCAGGCGCCGGTCGCCTATCAGGCGCTCGACGGGCGCGGGGTGCTCGTCGACGTCAATCCCGCCTGGCTTGCGCTGTTCAAGGAAACGCGGCCCGAGGCGATCGGCCGGCCGTTCCTGGACTTCGTGGGAGACGAGCAAAGGGAGGGTTTCGTGCAAGGTTTTGCGGCGCTGGTGAGCAATGGAGGCGAACGCACCCTCGAGTTCGATCTGGTCCGTGCGGACGGGGAGGGATTTGCGGCCCAGGTGGCAATCCGTGTCCAGGGCGACGCCGAGGGGCGGTTTCAGCTGGCCCACTGCATCGTCTACGACGTGTCGGAGCGGATACGTTACGAGCGTTCCCTGCGCGAGGGGGAGGAACGCATCAAGACGGCCTTCGAGATCGCGAACGACGGGATCTGGGAGGCCAATCTCAGGACGGGACGCCTCTCCCTGTCGCATCGGTTTTACACGATGCTGGGATACCAGCCGGGCGAATTCGACGAGACGCCGCGCCAGTGGATCGACCGGATTCACCCGGAGGACGCCGCAGGGGTCGTCGCGCGTTACCCCGCGTTCCTGGCTTCGGGCGAGGACAACTTTGAGATTGAATACCGGCTCCGGGACAAATCGGGCGCGTGGCGCTGGATCCGGGCGCGGGGCCGTGTGGTGGAGAAGGGGCCGGCTGGCGAAAAGGTGCGCATCCTGGGTACGAACAGCGACATCACCTTGCGCAAGCGCTCGGAGCTCGCGCTGCGGGAGAGCGAACGCCGGCTCGCGTTCGTGATCGAGGGCTCGGCGCTCGCCGCCTGGGACTGGGACCTGCACTCCGGCGAGATCCTGTTCAATGCGTACTGGGCCCGTCTGACGGGCAATGGCGATACCGAGCGCATCATTTCCGCCGACGAGAGGAAGACGTACCTCCACCCGCAGGACTTCGAGATGGTTGCCGCGGCATTCAATGAACATCTCCAGGGCAGGCGGCCGTATTTCGAGTGCGAATACCGGGTGCGGCGCGGGGATGGGACGTGGCTGTGGGTCTACGACCGGGGACAGGTGATTGCGCGCGACGGCGTGGGCGGCCCCTTGCGGGCGGCAGGCACGCTCAGGGACATCACCGACCGCAGACTTGCCGAGATGCAGGTGCGCGAACAGGCGGCGCTGCTCGATCAGACCGACGACATCGTGCTCACCGTCGATGCCGCCGGAAGTGTCCGCTTCGCAAACCGAAGCGCCGAAGTGTTCTTCGGAGTCGCGGCGACGGAGTTGCGAGGGCGTCGGCTGACCGATCTGTTCGACGGGGTGGTGCCGACCTGCGATGCGACGGTGGTCGGGCGCGTCCTGGCCGAAGGGGAATGGAAGGCGGAGTTCAGCTTCGAGCGGGGCTTTCGCCAGGGACATGTGCTCGATGGGCGCTGGTCGATCGTGCATTCCGAAGCGGATGCCTCGGTCCTGAT
>JAJXYI010000082.1 GCA_021780625.1 bacterium
CGCGAAGCATGCGGTCGCGGATGATTTCGAGGTGGAGCTCGCCCATGCCGGCGATGATGGTCTGGCCGGTATCCTGGTCGGTCGAGACGCGGAAAGTCGGGTCTTCGGCTGAGAGGCGGGCCAGCGCAGTGCCCATCTTCTCCTGATCGGCCTTCGACTTCGGCTCGATCGACATCGAGATGACAGGCTCGGGGAAGGTCGGAGGCTCCAGACGGATGTCGAAATCCTCGTTGCAGAGAGTGTCGCCGGTGATGACGTCCTTGACGCCGATCACGGCGCAGATGTCACCGGCGTAGGCGACGTCGATTTCCTCCTTGTCCATGGCGCGCATGAGGAGGAGACGGGAGACGCGCTCCGAACGACGGGTGCGCGGATTGTAGAGGGACTGCCCCTTGGAGAGCTGGCCCTGGTAAACACGGGCGAACACCAAGCGACCAACGAAGGGATCAGACCAGAGCTTGAAGGCGATGGCGACGGTCTTCTCACGGTCGTCGGCCTTGGCAAAGGTTTCCTTGCCGTCGCTGTCCTGACCCTTGGTTTCGGGAATGTCGATCGGGCTCGGCAGGTAATTGCAGACGCAGTCGAGCAGGCGCTGGACGCCCTTCTTCTTGAAAGCGGAGCCGGGGATGACGCCGGTGAACTTCAGGGCGATCGTGGCCTTGCGGACGGCGACCATGAGCTCGGCGGAGGAGATCTCCTCGCCGCCAAGGTACTTCTCGGCGATGTTGTCATCACTGTCGGCGACCGCCTCGATGAGGGCCTCGCGGTACTTTTTGGCTTCGTCAACCTTGTCGGCCGGGATGTCGACCGTCTTCGGGCTCATGCCGAGGGGATCCGCGGGATCTTCCTCGAACATGTAGGCGCGCATTTGGACGAGATCGATCACGCCGCTGAAATTTTCCTCTGCGCCGATGGGGAGGAAGAGAGCGTGGGCGTTTGCGTTGAGCTTCTTGCGCATCTCCTCGATGCACAGGAAGAAATTGGCGCCGACGCGGTCCATCTTGTTGACGAACGCGAGGCGGGGGACGCGGTACTTGTTGGCCTGGCGCCAGACCGTCTCGGACTGGGGCTGGACGCGACCGACCGCGCAGAACACCGCGACGCAACCGTCGAGCACGCGCAGGGAGCGTTCGACTTCGGCGGTGAAGTCGACGTGTCCCGGGGTGTCGATGATATTGATGCGGGTCTTGATGCCCTTGAAGGTGCCGATGGAAGGCACCCAGGCACAGGAGATGGCGGCGGAGGTGATGGTGATGCCGCGCTCGCGCTCCTGCTCCATCCAGTCGGTCACCGTGGTGCCTTCATGCACCTCGCCCATCTTGTGGACGGCTCCGGTGTAGAACAGGATGCGCTCCGTGCAGGTGGTCTTGCCGGCATCGATGTGCGCGGCAATGCCGATGTTGCGAGTCCACTCCATGGGAGCGGGCCGCTTCGGCGCGTTGGCCGGGGAGAGCTGGGACTTTTCCGTGACGATCGAAATGGACATGCGACGAGCGTGAGTTCGAGACTCCTGGACGGGAGTGCTTACCAGCGGAGATGGGCGAAGGCGCGGTTGGCCTGGGCCATCTTGTGGGTATCTTCCTTCTTTTTGACGACCGTACCCGTATTATTATAGGCGTCGACGATCTCGGCGGCGAGGGCCTCCTGCATGGGCTGGCTCTTGCGCGAGCTGGCGGCATCGACGATCCAGCGGAGGGCGAGGCTCTCCTGGCGCTCGTAGGAAATCTCGACCGGGACCTGGTAGGTGGCGCCACCGACGCGGCGGCTCTTCACTTCGAGGCGCGGGCGGGCGTTTTCGAGGGCACCGATCAGGAGATCGACCGGGTCGCCTTTCTGGAGCTTCTCGCTGACCTTCTCGAAGGCACCGTAGACGATGCGCTGGGCGAGGCTCTTCTTGCCGCTCTTCATGATCACATTGATCAAGTGGGCGACAAGGGGGCTGGTGTAGCGGATGTCGGGCGTGGCGACGCGCTTCTCGGCTCTGTGACGGCGTGACATGGTCTGAGATTCTCCTGGCGATTAAAGGTTAGGACTTCTTTTCCTTCGGACGCTTCACGCCGTACTTCGAACGGCTGCGGCGACGCTTCTCGACGCCGGTGGCGTCCAAGGTGCCGCGGACGATATGGTAGCGAACGCCCGGAAGATCCTTCACGCGGCCGCCGCGGACGAGCACGATCGAGTGCTCCTGGAGGGAGTGGCCCTCGTCGGGAATGTAGGAAATAACCTCGTTGCCGTTGGTCAGGCGGACCTTCGCGACCTTACGGATGGCCGAGTTGGGCTTCTTGGGCGTGCGGGTCATGACCTGCACGCAGACGCCGCGGCGGAAGGGGTTGCCGGAAAGCGCAGGGGACTTGGACTTCGCGCGAATCTGGCGACGTCCTTTGCGCACGAGTTGATTGATGGTCGGCATATCGAGATCTGAAGGTGAAAATTTGAGAAAAGAGGCGCACGCTACCATTCACCTAAAGCTCGGCAAGAACTTTTTGGATAAATGTCGCGCGGTCCGCGAAACCCCGGGTTGCCGGCGCCTCGCGATGGTTGAAAAGCGTTCTTCGGACTGGAGCCCGACAACGCGCATGTGAAGAGTGAAAGACGGCGAGACTCGCGCAGGTGCGCGGGAGGCTGCAAGCCGAAAAACCACCGCAGAGGTCAAAAAAATCGCCCGGCCACGAGGGCCGGGCGATCGACGCACGGAGCAAGCTCGACGTGCGTCATTGGCGGGAGGGATCGTTGAAATCGTCCAAGACTCCGCGGAACACAAGCTTAATTTCAATCGGCCTTCTTCGAGGCCGGGAGCCCGTAGTTCTTGGTCGCATCGTCGAGCTTGGCGGCGACGACGGGCACGATCTCGGGCAGGACGCCTTCGGGGAGGCCGAGGACGGCAAGGCTCTTCGGATCGGGCAAGACCGCGGGCGGCACTGCCTCGCAGACCGCGGAGCGAACCCAGCGTGCGACGACCAGCAGGTGGGCAAGCCGGGCATGCGATGCGGCAAGGACGGGTTGGTACTGCGCCCGTACCGGCTCGACGACGGAAGGTGGAAAATCCCAGCGGCGCAGCAGGGCGGCACCCGTGTCGGCGTTGGTAAACCCAAGCAAGGCACGCTCCGATGCGGTATAATCGTCAGGGTACCCGGTCGATACCAGACGCTGGCTGGACGACACCATGGAGGCCCAGGCATTCACCACGACCATCCCGACGCTGTGGAGCAGGCCCAACGCATAGGCCGCATTGGAGTCCTCGTCGACGTGGCGCGCGAGCTCCTCGGCGGCAAGACCGCACGCGATGGAGTGACGCCAGAGGGTCTTCGCATCGATGCCGTACGCCGGCAGGGGCTTCTCCATGATCTGCATTCCGATCACGATGGTCATCAGGCGGCGGACTTCGCGGAACCCCAGCAGCGTGATGGCCTCCTCGATGCTTCGGGCGCGGGCTCCGAGACCCACAAAGGCACTGTTGCTGACCTGCAGGATGCGGGCGGCAAGGGCGCGTTCGAGGCGGATGACCTCGGCCAGGTCGCCGACATCGGTGTTCAAATCCGCAAGCATGGGTTGCAGCTTTGCAAGCACCTTGGGGACGGGCGGAAGCGTGCGCAGCTGACGCACCAGCTCCTCCGGAGTGGAGCAGACGTGAAGTGGAAGCGGTGCCGCAGGTTGACTCATCGCTGGGTTGACGAGGCCGGCGACCGTAGATTACTCGGCAATCTCAAGCAAGTGGCGAACTGCGATCAGGCGCAGACGGACCTCGCCGACCACCCGCCTGAGCTGCGCCGTACCTAGCCTAAGCGGTTGGATTATATAGGATTCCGGCATCGTAAAACTCTCCTCAGGGAAACAGACAACAGACCGTATCCATTTCGCCACCTGGAGAAGCGCGGCCATCCGAATATGTCCCGGCGAGCCGAGCGGGGCGTACTGCCAGCGCACGGGCGAACACATCGAGACGGGGAAGTCCCATTGCTCGAGAAGCGCGGCGCCGACCTCGGCCTGCGAGAGTCCGGTCAATGCCCGCTCGCTCTCGATGTACTCGAACGGGAGGCCCTTGTGCATGAACATGAGGACTGGCGGGTGCTGGATGGCCCATTCATTGATGGCGACCATGCCGACGCCGTGCAGAAGGCCAACGGTATAGGCGATGTTCCGGTCCTCGCCGACCAGGGTCGCGAGTGTCTCGGCCGCGAGGGCGCAGGCGACGGCTTGCTTCCAGAGTTCGTCGGCCTCGATGCCGTACACTGCCAGCGGCCGGATGAGGATCTGCGAAGCCGAGGCGTAGGAGACCATCTGATACACCTGGTCGTAGCCGAGACGCAGGACGGCCTCGTCGACCGAGCACACGCGCAGGCCCTTGCCGTAGTAAACGCTGTTTGCGACCTGAAGCACGCGAGCGGCGATGCCGGGGTCGAGGCGCACCAGCGCGACGATCTCGTTGATCGAAGAATTCGCGTCGTTGAGCAGCTGGGTGAGCCTGGGGAGGACCTTGGGCGCGGAGGGCAGGTGCTGGAGCGCCTGCACGATGTCGGCGGCACTTACAGCGGAGGTCTCAACTGCGACGGGGATGGCGCTCATGGTCTTCTTCCTCCTCTATCGGAAACCGGGGGTAAACCTTTAGCCCGGTTCGGCGCGTGGCGAGCCCTCCGGCGCCGGCCGATGCGTTCCGGCACTTGCCAATCGGGTCGCGGCTTCCAAAGGTATGCGCCATGTCCATTCCCTTCTATCAGTCCCCGCTCCGCACCGACACCCTGCCCTTCAGGGCCGACGATGACGACGATGATGACGACGACGAGGGCAAGGAATCCAAGAAGGCCGCCGCGCCCGTGGGCGCGGTGATCGCGAAGAAATTCCTGGAGCAGCGAAAGATCTTCCTCTGGGGGGCGGTGACCGACGAGTCCGCCAAGGATCTCACCGAGAAGCTGCTCTACCTCGACGCCGAGGCCCCGGGC
>JAJXYI010000295.1 GCA_021780625.1 bacterium
CACGAGCTGCGAGTCCGTGGCCGAGGGGTTGTCCTGCTTCAGGAAATACCCCCAGCGGCCCATGTCGTGATTGCCGAGGAAGGTAGGCAGGTCGTACGCGTTCCCGTCGTGGCGGGTGTAGTAATCGTCCTCGTCGAGCGTCTGGAGGATGTTCGCGGTGCCGTGGGCCTGGGAGACGAAGTCGCGGATCGCCGACTGCATCGGAAAGTCGAGCTCGGCGTCGGCGGTCGCGGTCGTCGAGAAGCTGCTCACGAACGCGGGATCCCCGGACGTGACCTCGCCGAAGGCGATGAAATCGTCGCGCCCCAGTTCGTGGGCCTTCTCCCGGATGGCCGGCAGGAACGCCTCCCAGAACTCCTGGTTGACGTGCTTCATCGTATCGATGCGGTAGCCGTCGATGCCGTAGTCGGTGATCCAGTGCTCGTAGATGTCGATCATGCCGTTCACGACCTTCGGCTGTTCCGTGAACAGGTCGTCGAGGCCGCTGAAATCGCCGAAGAGCGAATCCTCGCCGGTGAAGGTGCTGTTGCCGCGGTTGTGATAGACGGTGAGGTCGTTGAGCCAGGCGGGGTTCTTCACGTTCGCGTCCGCGGCGGAGACAGTCGGGACGTAGGGGAAGCTGGTGTTCACGGACAAGGTCGGGAAGGTAGCCGGGCCGATGCCGTTGTAGGCGTCCGCCGACGCGTCGAAGGTGTTCCCGTTGGAGTCGCGGTAGGGGTACTGCGCGATGCTCCGGTAGGTGTATCCGCCGCCCGCGTACTGAATGACGTCCGCGGTGTGGTTGATCACGATGTCGAGGTACACCCGGATGCCGAGGGCGTGGGCCTGGGCGACGAAGGCGCGGAAATCGGCGTCGGTGCCCAGGTGCGGGTCGATCGAGAGGAAGTCCGTGATCCAGTAGCCGTGATAGCCCGCGGAGCCGCCCTGCATGGGACGGTTGGTGAACGGCGGGGTGACCCAGATCGCGGTGACGCCGAGGTCCTTCAGGTACCCAAGGCGGGAGGTGAGGCCGATGAAGTCGCCGCCGTGGTAATAATAGCCCTGGGTCGGGTCGAAGCCGCTGACCGCGCTGCCTCCCGAGTAGCCGCCGGAGTCGTTGGCGGTCGAGCCGTTCTCGAAGCGGTCGGTCATCAGGAAGTACACCACCTGCCCCTCGCCGGGCTGGGTGATGCGCGGGAGCGTCACGAGGGGTGTCGCCTGGGCGTGCAGGAGCGCCGCGGCGGAGCACAGCAGCAGGACGGCGAGGGAGGCGGCGGCGGAGCGCACCGCGCGAAGCCAGGTGGGGAGGCGCTTGCGGTTCATCGTAGGGTTGGCTGTCCGAGACTTCGCCCGCACACGGCCGGAGCCGCTACCCAGAACGTTTGCAGTAAGCATAGAAAAACCGGAGAAAGCTTCGCCGCGCTCCGCAGCCCGCCGCGGGCCTGCCGCGGGCGCAGGCAGGAATTTTCCGCCCAATGTCCCTTTTGTACTAGCGAGCCCCGTGGACCGCCGCGGGCGCCCGCGCTTGGCTTCCAAACCTGCCGCGCCGCCCTCCCGGCCGCGCCGGCGAATCCGTCATGCGCCAACCCCGACTCATCCTCGCCCTCTCCGCCGTCCTGGCCTTCGTCTCCTCGGTCCCCGCCGCCTGCCCGAAGGCGCCGGCGGATCCGTATCAACCGGTTCCCTACATCAAGATCCATCATCCGGACTGGTGCAAGGACGCCACGATCTACGAGCTCAACACCCGGCAGTTCACGCCACAGGGCACGCTGAAGGCCGCGGAGGCGCAGCTTCCGCGCATCAAGGCCCTCAATGTGGACATCGTCTGGCTGATGCCCATCCAGCCCATCGGCGTGAAGAACCGCAAGGGCGTGCTCGGCAGCCCGTACTCGATCCGTGACTACATGGCGGTCAATCCTGAGCTCGGCACGCTCGACGACCTGAAGCATTTCGTCGCAACCGCGCACAAGCTGGGCATGCACGTGATCCTCGACTGGGTCGGCAACCACACCGCCTGGGACAATCCCCTCACCAAGGAGCACCCGGACTGGTACCAGCACGACTGGAAGGGCGACTTCCGCCCGACGCCGTGGTTCGACTGGTCCGACATCATCAACCTCGACTACAGCAAGCCCGGGCTGCGGAAGTACATGCTTGGCGCGATGAAGTACTGGGTGCAGGTCGCCGGCGTCGACGGCTACCGCTGCGACGCGGCGGGCTTCGTGCCCCTCGACTTCTGGAACGAGGCGCGCCGCGAGCTCGACCAGATCAAGCCGGTCTTCATGCTCGGCGAATGGGAGTCGCGCGACCTCTATGCGCGGGCCTTCGACGCGACGTATGCGTGGACCTGGTACAATGCGATGCACGACATCGCCATGGGCCACGCCGATCTCGGCGCGCTCTACAATTACCTGGCGTGGGTGGCGGGCTTCTATCCGCCCGACGCGATCCAGATGACGTTCGTGAGCAACCACGACAAGAACTCCTGGGATGGGACGCAGTTCGAGCAGTTCGGCGCCGCGTTGCCCGCGACGATCACGCTGTCCGTCGTGGGCGAGGGCATGCCCTTGCTCTACAACGGCCAGGAGGCGGGCAACACGAAACGCCTGAAGTTCTTCGAGCGCGACCCGATCGTCTGGAAGCCCAGCCCTATCGGCGACCTCTACCGGAAGCTCTTCGCGCTGAAGCACGCCAACACCGCGCTGTGGAACGGACACTGGGGCGCCCCGATGATAGACGTGCCCAACACCGACCATTCGCACGTGCTGAGCTTCGTGCGCCAGAATGCGAAGGAGAAGGTCTTCGCGGTATTCAATTTCTCGGCACAGGACCGGAAGGTCCGCTTCGAGGACGGGCTGTTCCCAGGCCGGTACACCGAGTTTTTCAGCGGCGAGACGGCCGATCTCCGGCCCAACCAGGAGATGGACCTGCCCGCATGGAGCTACCGAGTCTATCTCCAGCACACGCCGTGAGCCGCCGTCGCCCGGCCTGAATGGCCGGGCCCGGACCCTTTCCAGGGGGGCGGGCCGCCGGGGGTGCGTCGCAAGGTCCTGCAGGGAAGTCATTCCCAGCCGGGCCCCAGGACCGACCCGGCGGCCCGCGTTTTTCCGCGCGGAGCCTCCAATCCGGGTGCCGCCCGGCCCAAATTCTTTGTAAAAAGCGATGACACGCCTTCCTGACGGCGAATGCCCCGTTGCGGTCCGCCCTCCCGGACCCTAGGCTTCGCGACGTGATTTCACGCCCCTCCTTCGCCGAGCCGACAGGCCCCGGACCCGTTCGCAGACGTCGCGGACCGGCCTCCGGGCGGGGCTTCACGATCCCGGAAGTCGCCATGGCCTCGTTTGTCCTGGCGCTCGGCATCGCCACCTCGATCGTCGCCATGCAGTGGGGCTTCCGCTCGCTCGACCTCGCCCGGGGCACCACCCTCGCCTCGCAGATCATGCAAAGCGAAATCGAGCGGCTGCGCCTGATGAACTGGTCCACGCTCAATGCGCTGCCCGCCACGGAGACCTTCGACGGCGCGACCTATTTCTCAACCGCCCCGGGCATCGCTGGGAAATTCACCGTCACCCGCACGATCACGCCGGACCCCGCGCGGTCGACCTCGGTCGACTTCATCACGGTCTCGGTCACCTGGAAAACCTACGACGGGCGCAGCCACACCCGCAGCTTCAAAACCGAATACATGAAGGACGGGCTCTATGACTACTACTACACCCTGGCCCGTCCCTGAACACCGCCGCACCACGCGCGGGTTCACGCTGGTGGAAGTGATGATCGCCGGGATCATTGGCACGTTCCTCATGCTCGGCGTGCTCACGACGTTTCTCTTCCTGGGGAGAAGCGGGGCCAACATCGCCAACTATTCCGAGATGGAATTCCAGTCGCGCAAAGCCCTCGAGCTGTTCGCCGAGGACACGCGGCAGGCCAGCTCGATCACCTGGAACAGCACCACGTCGGTCACGCTCATCGTCGACGCCCAGGCAATCACCTGGAGCTACGCCGGAACCTCGCTCAGCCGCCAGGCCGGCTCCGCAACGCCCATCACGATGATCACCGGGATCACCTCGTTCGCATTCACCGCATACGACATCACCGGCGCCCAGGTCGCCCTCAGCGACCTCACCGCCGCCGGCAAGGTCACCAAACAACTCCAAATTTCCCTCCAGGCCTCACGAAGCAGCCAGACGGTCACCACCGCCACAAACCTGGTACTCTCCGCGCGCTATATCCTGCGCAATAAGCGCGTGACCGCCTGAACCGATGAACGGCCGCTCCCAGTCTCTGTCCTCGGAAAAGGGTTCGATCCTGATCGTCGCCCTGCTCCTGTGCGCGATCATCGGCATCTCGCTCGCCAGCTACATCAAGCTCGGGAAGTCGGTCCTCGACGAAGCCAACCGCTCGCTCTACGCGAACGCCTCGATGAACCTGGCCGAGGAAGGACTCGAGGAGGCCCTCTACTCGCTGAATCAGCAGGTGCAGAATTCCTCCTACTCGTGGACCGGCGCCGGCTGGACGATCTCGGGAAGCGACGCCCTGCGCGCATTCACCGGTTTCACCTTCGACCAGAATGCCACCGGGGAGGTACGGGTTCGCATCTACAACTATTCCTCCACGAATCCCCGCGTCGTCGCGCGCAGCACGGTCACGCTCGGTGGAACCACCTCGCCGGTCATCGAGAAATGGGTGATGATCCAACTGTCGAAGGCGTCGAAGTTCGACAACGGCCTCGTGGCCAAGAACAGCATCACCTTCTCCGGCAACAACGCATCGGTCGACAGCTGGAACTCCGACCCTGACAACAATCCCACCACCCCGGCCATCCCCTATAGCTCGAGCGTGGCGCACGACGCAGGCGGCATCGGCAGCATTTCGGTGTCCGTGTCCGCAGTGCTCGTGAACAACGCCAACATCTGGGGCTACGTCGCCACGGGCGGTGCGGCGCCTTCAG
>JAJXYI010000654.1 GCA_021780625.1 bacterium
CTCTCAGATTACGTGAGTGCACCACCAGTCAGGTCCACGCCACCCTCCACCCCCTTCCTCGCACCTGACGTGACCGAGGCGGAACTGGTGGTGGCGGCCAAGGCGGGGAACATGTCCTCGCTCGACGTCCTGTTGCGCCGCCACCAACCCTGGATATTCAACCTCGCGCTGCGCATGGTGTGGCGGCGCGACGCTGCGGAAGACGCCACGCAGGAAATCCTCCTCAAGGCAGTGACCCACCTGGGCGGCTTCGAAGGCCGCAGCAAGTTCTCCACCTGGCTCCATCGCATCGCCGTCAACCATCTCCTGAACGTCCGAAAATCGGAGATGGAGGAACGGCGGATGTCCTTTGCGGACTTGGGTCGCTCCCTTGACGAGTGCGAGTCCACCGATCTGCCCGACGAGTCGTCGCTTCCGATCGACCATGGTCTGCTGGTCGAAGAAGCCAAGCTCGGCTGCATCACGGCGATGCTTATGTGCCTCGACCGGCGGCAGCGGCTGGTCTTCATCCTTGGCGAGATTTTCGGGGTGAACAGCGACGCGGGCGCAGAAGCGATGGAAATTTCCGCCGCCAACTTCCGCCAGCTCCTTGGTCGCGCCCGGCACGATCTCTACAAATTCATGAACGAGAAGTGCGGCTTGGTGAACACGCTCAATCCCTGCCGGTGCTCCAAGAAGGCGGGCGCGTTTATGCGCCACGGCTGGCTCGATCCGCTCCACCGGCAATTCACGGCTGACCGCCTCGCCGCCGTGCGCGAAGCCACACCGGACCACCTCGCTGAACTTCAGGAGCTCGAGCGCGCGCACGCCGAAATCTATCGGTCCGCGCCGCTGGTCGCATCGTCCGATGCACTGAAGCGGCTGTGGGTGGCGATCAACACATCAAAACTCAACAGGGAATAGTTGCCGCGCCCAAGCCCAGTGTTCGCTTCCATCGTGTGACGGATCACGGGGATCCAGATGTCGCAACACGAACGGAGGTCTGCTGCGATGGATTGATGGGGCCCCTACTCCCGCTCTGACACCTCTGTCGGGACAAGCGGCGTCGATGCCGCTCAGGCGCGTGTGCCCCTCGCTGAAAATACCGGAATCAACGCCATCAAGCCAGCAAGGCACCAAAAGGCGGTGGGGAGGCTGAAGGCGTGGGAGACAAAGCCGACCAGGGCCGGGCCCACCCAGACCCCGCCGTACGCGACCGTGGTCAGCGCCGCCACCGCCATCGCTGGCGGCATGACCATCTGATTGCCCGCCAGGCGGAATAGCACGGGCACGATGTTCGAGGCCCCGAGCCCGATTAGCAGGAATCCCGTCATCGAGAGCCAGACCATCGGCACGAACAACACTACCGCAATGCCGGCCATCGTCGCGACCGCCCCCCCCAGGCCAGGAGTCTGCGATTTCCAATCCGAGTGACGATGCGGTCGCCCGCAAGGCGGCAGACCATCATCGACACCGAGAAGAGGAAGTAACCGATTCCGCCCTGGCTCGCGTGGCCCGCCTTCACGGCGACGATTACCAAGGCCCCCAGTCGAGCACCGCTCCCTCGCGCTTGGGGCGCGAGCCGCGCCATGAAGAGCGTCCTGTTCGAGGTCACGAGCCTTCCCTTCGGGATCATCGCGTTCGCCGCGGTCACGATGCTCGTGGTCGGATGCCTGGCCGTCTCACTTTCCTCGCGCCGCGCTGCTCGATCCGGTCGAGGCGCTCCGGGCGGATTGAGCCGCTCAGGCGTCGGCCCGGCCCAGCTCCCAGCGCAGGTGCCCGCGCAGGCGCTCCCGGTTTGAGAACCGCAGGCCGAAATCGCGCTCGATCGCCCGGACGTCGAAGAGGTAGGGCTCGGGCGCATACCCGCGATCCTCCAATTCGATCGGAACCGTTCGCCCGGCAATCTCCATGGCATAGCCCGCAACCTCAGCCCAGCTCACCCAGCCTGAGGCCAGCGCGTAGTGGATTGAAAATCTCGCACGCCAGCCCAACAGGCGCTCGTAGACGAGGGCTATGTCGTCCGCGTGCAGAAATTGGGTGCCGTCGTGTTTGACCAATTTCACCGGCCTGCCCTCGTGGACCGCACGGCAGATCGCCCTGAACCGCGTATCCGCCTGGACGCTACTACCCGGAACCACCGGCTCGCCGAAAATGTAACCCGGTCGGATGACCTGCATCTCCACTCCCTTCGTGTGCGCAAACGCCCGCGCAAACATCTCCGTGGCGGCTTTCGTCGCACCGTAGTAGTCCGTGGGACGATTCTGGCGGTCCTCGGAGTTGAGCGCCTCCATCTCTCCGTTCGCTGCGGTCGAACTCGTGTAGATGATCTTTTTCGCACCCGCGATATGCGCCGCCTCGAACAGGGCGACCGAAGCCGCCGTGTCCGCCGCCAGCATCGTGGAGGCCTCGTCCCCCCAGCCCAGTGCGATATGCACCAGGGCCTCGCAGCCTTCGAACGCCGCGTCCCAGTCCGACCGATCCTTCAAGTCGAGATGGGCCAGGCGCAGGTTCGGCACTGACCCCAGCGCCGGCACCTTGGCGGGATTTCGCCCTGTGGCGACAACCTGATGCCCTGCATTGGCGAGATGAACTGCCACATGACTTCCGATGAAGCCGGTGGCTCCAGTGACGAGTATTTTCATGGGAAAACAGTTGGACTTGTCGAGAGTCGCCGACGGCTACGCGCCGGCCTGAGCATGTTGAGCGTGGTCGTGAGGTCGCTCCTGCGGCAAGGGGAGACCCTGGTTTGTCAAATGAATGAGGGACGCGGACACATCCGGCGCTTGGCAGCACGGGCGTGGGGCGCGATGCAAGGCACATGAGTTCCCCCTCGCCTTCCAATCCCGCCCCCCGGCGCCTCGCCGGCCGCACCGCCCTCGTCACCGGCTCCAGCCGCGGCGTGGGCAAACTCGTTGCCGAAGCCATGGCGCGCGAAGGCGCCTCCCGGGTGATCGTCCACGGACGCAGCGAGGCCTCCTGCGCCGACGTGCTGGCACTCGTGCGCGCAACGGGCGCCGAAGGCGTCGCGCTCACCGCCGAGCTAGCGGAACCCGCCCAAGTCGAGGCGCTCGCCGACCGTGTACTCGCGCTGGGCGGCGTCGACATTCTCTACAACAACGCCGCAGTGATGCACCCCTGGCGCGAGAGTATCGACCTGCACACCCAGCAGGACTGGGCCTGGAGTTTCCAGGTCAACGTGTTTGCCCTCGTCCGCCTTTGCGCGCGCCTGATTCCGTCGATGCGCGAAAAACACTGGGGCCGCATCGTCAACGTCACTTCCGGCATCGACAAGACACCCCAGCTCGCCGGCTACGGCTCGAGCAAGTGGGCCGTCGACAAGTTCACCGACGACCTCGCCGCCGAATTGAAGGGCTCGGGCGTGATCGTCTCGCGCCTCGACCCGGGCTGGCTCCGCACCGACCTCGGCGGGCCCCACGCCCCGAATGCGCCGGAGAGCGTGCTGCCCGGAGCGCTTGTGCCGGTGCTCCTTTCGGACGACGCCGCAGGTGGGCAGTTCTTCCGCGCGCAGGATTACCGGCGGGACGCTTGAGGTCGGAGGGCTGAAGCCAGAGGAAAGAGGGCACGGGGCAGAGATCAGGAGAGTTCGGACGTCGGAAAACGGACGTCCTCACTTTTGGCCGTTCGGGCGTTTCTACTGTGCCTCTTTGTTTCGACCTAGACTTGGACTGCGCTGCTCACGAGGCGCAACAACTCGCGGTGATCGGTCTTCCCGGTGCCGAGCTTCGGGATCGCCGTCATCGTGCGCAGTTCTCGCGGGGCGCACAGGTTGGACAGACCCGAGTCGCGAACCGCGACGCGAACCTCCGCGAGCGTGAGTCGCGAATCATTGGATACCGCGATCAGGCGTTCCCCCTTATCCTCGTCGGGGACCGCGACGACCGCGATCTGGACGTGGGCGCCGCGGACGGAAAACGCCTTCGCCAGGGCCTCCTCGACGGCCGTGAGGCTCACCATCTCGCCGCTGACCTTCGCAAAGCGCTTCAAGCGCCCGAGTATGTGCACGAAGCCGTCCTCGTCCACGGTCACGATGTCGCCCGTGTCGTACCAGCCATCCAGGGCAAGGAACCGCGCGTTGGCGTCGGGATTGAGGTATCCCTTCATCACGTTGGGTCCGCGGACGAGGAGCCGGCCCCCGTCGGCAATGCCCTCGACGGGTTCGAGACGGTGTTCGACTCCTGGCAGAAAACGTCCGGCGCTTCCAAAGCGCGGCTCGACGCGCGAGTTGGCGGCGATCACCGGGCTGCACTCGGTAGCCCCATAGCCCTCGATGATGCGCACGCCAAACTTCCGTGCCCAGGTGTTGAAGGTGGTCTCCTGCACCTTCTCCGCACCCGCGACCAAAAAGCGCACGGAGTTGAAGTCGTAGGCGTGCGCCTTGCGCGCATAGCCGTTGAGAAACGTATTGGTGCCCATCAATACCGTGCAGTCACGGTCGTAGACGAGCAGAGGAACCGTCCGGTAGTGAAGCGGAGACGGGTAGAGGAAGCAGTAGCAGCCGCGTATCAGCGGAAACAACACTCCGGCCATCAGGCCAAAGCTGTGGAACAGCGGCAGCGCGTTGAAGAACCGGTCGTTGTCGCGCAGGTCGATGATGGCGCTGATCTGCCGCACGTTGGAGAGCAGGTTCCGGTGGGTCAGCTCAACCCCCTTGGGCACGCCTTCGGAGCCGCTTGTGAACAGGATCACTGCCGGATCGCCCGCGGACAGGGGGGCGCGCCGCAGTCCCCCGCCCGGGGCAAAGCGGTTTCGGACCACCGCGCCCAATTTGGCGCCAGGGCCGATCGAGGCGCGCACGTCCTCGAGATAGATCAGGCGGAGGCCGGCCGCCTCGAATGGCCGCGGGTCGATGCGCGCCTTCTCCAGGAAGAGCCGCGAGCTCACGATCGTTTTCAGCCCGGCCAGTTGCGCGCAGGCGA
>JAJXYI010000577.1 GCA_021780625.1 bacterium
CGGCCGTCGCCGTTCTTTCAGCCTCGGGACTCCCGACCAACGGCTATCTATTCGCCGGATTCCTGCCCGCAAAGACCTCGGCACGCCGAGCGTTCCTCGAGAAGTATCGCTCCTTCGAGTACACCCTCGTCCTGCACGAGAGCTGCCACCGGATCGCCGCGTTTGTCGACGAGACCGTCGAGCTCCTCGGCCCAGACCGAGTCGTATGCGTCGCCAAGGAGGTGACCAAGGTGCATGAGACTTTCCTGGTGGGACGCTGCGGCGCCGTCCGCGACCAGCTTGCTCGCACGTCGCTGAAGGGCGAATTCGTCTACGTCATAGCCCCCGCCGAATTTTCGCTCTGATGAACGCCTCGTCCCCTGTCGCCGTCATCGATGTCGGCAGCAATACCATCAAGCTCCTTGTCGCCCGCCGCTCCGCACAGGGCGGACTGGACACCGTGCTGTCGCGGACCATCGACGCACGAATCAGCCGGGGCATCTCCCACGCCTCTCCGGTTCTCGGGGAGGAGGGCGTTGGCGCGGGGCTCAAGGCGGTGGCCGACCTGGTCGCGGCGGGACGCGCCGCAGGCGCCAGTTCATTCGTGATCGTCGCCACGAGCGCGGTGCGCGGCGCGCGCAATGGCGCCGAGTTTGCCGCACGCGTGGAGGCGACGACCGGGTTTCCCCTTCGCGTCCTCAGCGGCGACGAGGAGGCCAATCTCATCGGCCGCGGCCTCCTGACCGACCCCGGGCTCGGCGATTTTCGCGACTTCTACGTGTTCGACCTGGGAGGCGGCAGCCTCGAGTGCCTGTATTTCCGCAACAAGCAGATCGCCGCCGCCATCAGTCTTCCGCTGGGCTGCGTACGCCTCACCGAGCGCTTTGTCGCGAACCCGGCGGCCCCCGTCGCCGCATCGGTCCTCGACGCCGTGTCCAGTCACGCCCGCGCCGAGCTCGCCGCCAGCGGATTTCCCTTCGGGGCGGCGGCGCCCGCAGTCTTTGCGGGTGGCACCATGACCACGGCGCGTGCGATTCGGGCCGCCGCGGACGGTCGCGAGCTGATGGAGTCGCCTCGCGAGGTCACTCGAGCCGAGCTCGCACGATTGCTCGGGGCAGTGTCGGTTCTCCCACTCGAACACCGCCGCACGGACATCAAGGGTCTGCCTGCGACGCGCGCCGACGTCTTCCCAGCGGCTCTGGCCACGATGCTCGCGGTTGCCGAGGTCGGCCGATTCGACTCCTTCACCCATTCGTTCTACAATCTGCGTTACGGAATCGCCGCCGATCTGCTCGGCCGGGACCCCGTGGCCGACCGTGCACGTTCCGCGCCAGCCGCCGCGGATTGACCGCTCCGAGACCGAACCCTTCCCTCTCCCGTCGCATGTCGTCCGACACCCTCCGCTCTCGCATCGCCGCCCTGCGCGGTGAAATCGCCCGCCACGACGAGCTCTATTATCGGCGCGCGCAGCCTGAAGTATCCGATTTCGACTACGACACGATGAAGGCCGAGCTCGCGCGCCTGGAGCGGGAGCATCCGGAGCTGGCCATGGGCGCCTCGCCCACTCTACGCGTCGGAGACGACCGGACCGAGGGATTTGCCCGCGTGCGTCACCGGCAGGCCATGACAACCCTCGACAACACCTACGACGAGGGCGAACTGCGCGAATTCCATGCCCGGCTGGCAAAGCTGCTCGGTGACGAGTCGCTCGCCTACACGGTCGAACCGAAGATCGACGGGCTCGCGGTCAGCCTGACGTTCGAACACGGACGCCTCACCCGGGCCGTGACACGCGGCGACGGCGAGGAAGGCGACGACGTGACGGCCAACGTGAGGACCATCCGGAATCTCCCCCAGGAACTCGCCGGGTTGCCAATTCCAGACCTCATCGAGATTCGCGGCGAAGTCTATCTGGCCTTCGAGGAATTTCAGCGCATCAACCAAGTTCAGGAAGAGAACGGGCTGGAGCCCTACGCGAATCCCAGGAACCTCGCGGCCGGCACGCTCAAACTTCTCGATCCAAACGAGGTGGCCGCTCGCGAGCTCAGGATCGTGGTTTACGGACTCGGCGCGTGCACGCCGGACGTCGTCGGATCGCAGTCCGACTTTCAACGCCAGCTCGCAGCGTGGGGTTTGCCGACCGTCGAGCATTGGGCAGCGGTGCGCGGCGTGGATGCCGCATGGGAGGCAATCCAGGAGCTCGACCGCCGTCGGCGCTCGTTGGCGTATGCGACCGACGGTGCCGTGGTAAAGCTGGACCGCTTCGACCAACAGCGCGTGGCCGGATTTCGCGGCGAGGGTCAGGCGGCACGCAAACTGTCCCCGCGTTGGGCCTGTGCGTTCAAGTTTCCACCCGACCGGGCGGAGACTCGCATCAGGGCCATCACGATCCAGGTGGGACGCACCGGCGCGCTCACCCCCGTGGCCGAACTCGAACCCGTGCTGATTGCAGGGACCACCGTGCGTCGGGCAACACTCCACAACGCCGACGAGATCGCACGCAAGGACGTGCGCGTCGGCGACGCCGTGCTCGTGGAAAAGGCCGGCGAGATCATTCCCGCCGTCGTGCAGGTCGTCCTCGAAAAACGCCCGGACGCCGCCCAGCCCTACGAATTTCCCCGAAACTGTCCTGTATGCCGGGCTGTGGCCGAGCGGGCCGAAGGCGAGGTCGTCTGGCGTTGCCCGAATCCCGACTGCCCGGAGAAGATGCGTCGTCGCATCACCCATTTCGCGTCAAAGGCCTGCCTGGACATCGACGGCCTCGGCGAGGAAATCGTCGATCTGTTCGTCAGCCGAGGCCTCGTGAAGACCATTCCCGACCTATTCCGGCTTCGCGTCGAGGACCTGCTTCCGCTCAAGAAATCCGGGGAGCTCTGGGCGTCGAATCTCGTCGCGGCCATCGCCGCACGGCGAGCGACGGATCTGTGGAGGGTGATCCATGGCCTCGGAATCCCCCAGGTGGGCGCCGCCGCCGCGAAGGATCTTTCGCGCAAATTCGGGTCACTCGAGGCGCTCGCTGCCGCCGAGGAGCCCGCGCTGCTCGGAATCGAGGGAATCGGCGAAAAGACGGCCGCGTCGATCCTCGCCTGGCTGCGCAACGAGTCACACCGCGCCCTGATCGCCGAGCTGCGGCAGGTGGGGCTCGCTCCCATCGCCCCACCTCCTCCGCCCGCCGCGACGCGCTCGCCTGTTGCGGGAAAGACCTTCGTCCTCACAGGCACCCTGCCGACGCTTTCGCGCGAGGAGGCGACCGCGCTCATCGAAGCCGCGGGCGGAAAGGTCAGCGGCAGCGTGAGCAAAAAAACCGGCTACGTCCTCGCGGGCGAGGAGGCTGGTTCGAAACTCGAAAAAGCGCGCTCACTCGGCATTCCTGTCATCGACGAGGCACACTTCCGGGAACTGCTCGCTGACACCGGTCCGAGCCCTTCCTGACCGCGCCCTCCGCGGCCGGTCGTCGGCGCATCTGCTTGCGCGCCAGGAGTGCCCTCCCACAATCGGCGGACCAAGCGCCGATTCATGCCACTCTCACGCCAGCCCATTGCAGTCCTGCTCGCAGTCGTGGTCCTCGCGCTGCTCGCGTTCAACCTGGGAGCCTACACACAGGGGCTGCGTCTCGCGTGCGCCGATGACCTCACCCTCGACCACGCGCTCTCGGATCCCATTGGACAAACCGGCAACCGCATCCACGACGAGGCCATGGGCCGGTTCTACGCGGAAACCAAATTCTTCCTGCTGGAAAGGCTAATGGCGATCCACTCCGAGGTCATCCGCACGCTCGTGCGGCTGGCGTCCGCACTGCTCGCACTTGCGGCGGCGTCGTGGTTCGCCTGGGAATGGTCACGGGATCGCTTCGTCGCGTTTTCGGTGCTCGCGCTTTCGCTGGGCCTGTTCCCGGTCGTGGCAGGGTACCAGGCCTTCCTGTCTTTCCCGCTCCTCTGGATCGGCTGGGGCGCAATCTGGATGATGGGCGTCCTCGCGCTGAGGGACGAGTCGGTGGCAGGCCGCTGCCTCATGGCGGCGGCATTCGGCCTGGCGCTCGCGTCCCATGAGTCTAACGCCGCGTTTGTCGTCTGGCCCGCACTCGTCCGGGCGGCGGCGGGAAAACCAGGCTGGCGCGCGACGGCCGCGCGGGAGTTCGCCCCCTGTCTCGTCGTCCTGCTCGGCTACGCCGCCCTTTCCCTCGCGTTGCGACACGAAGTCAGGGTCCTGCTCAACGAACCGATCTATGACGGCGCGCAGTTGAGCTGGCACCTGCGCGACGCGGTGTTTGCGCTGAACGTCTATTCGCTGAGCGGCCTTCCAGGCCTCGACGGCTGGTGCGCCCGATGGACCGACGCCTTGTGGTTGAACCCAGCCGATTGGCTGACCCGGGTCGAGACCTGGATCACGCTGCCGGGGATGCTCGTCTCGATCCTGCTAGGCGCAGCCCTCTGGTTCGCCGCCCGAAGTCCGGGCGACCTGAAGGCTCCGCCAGTTCGACGCAATGCCGTTCGTTTCGGCGCACTCCTGGTCTTCGCCGCCTATGCGCCCAACGTGCTTCTCGCCATCACCATGAAATATCAGGAATGGGCGCATCAGCGGGAGTGGCCCTATTACTACACCTCGATGAGTTTCATCGCGTGGACCGTGCTCGGAGCCGTCCTGGCCGGCGGGCTTCTCCGAAGAACCCGGGGCCGGACCCGAGGCTGCGTGCAGACCGCACTCGCGGTGCTGGCCTTCGTCCTGGCGCTCGGCTCGAACGCGGCGGGTCGGCAGGCCGTGGCGTTCATGCGACACCATCCATATTTCTTTCAGGTCGACTTCAGGGCCCATCTGCCGGGGCCCCCGATCTTCGCCCGCACGCCGGACAGACTGCCTGGACCCCGCTGAAGCGGAGCTCCGCCGGACTCGTCTCAGATCCAGGCGCCGGGTTGCGTATTCATCGAACCACTC
>JAJXYI010000250.1 GCA_021780625.1 bacterium
CTCCGACTCGTCCGCCACCGAGAAGACCTGCTTCGAGCGGTCGAACTCGCGGTACGCGATCGCCAGCACTCGGTAGCCCTCCGCGCTGAGGCTCCGATACTCGTCCATCAGGTCGTCGCGGATCAGGCGGATGAGCGGATTGATGTCCTCGTCGACCTGGTAGTTCTCGCACACCGACGCGACTTCCTCCACCGCGCCCTTGCAGATGAGCACGTGCCGGCCCTCGTAGTCGATTACCACCGACATCCGCCGCCGTTTGAAATCGAAGGGGATCTCGTCGACCTTCTTGCAGTTCAGCTCCACGTCGAGGTCCGTGTGCGCGAGAATCGCCCGGTCGAGCAGGTTGCGCAGGCCGGTCTGGTAGAAGCTGTTCATGTACGCGTACCGGAGCACGTCCTCGCTGGGGCGGTTCGTGACGTCGACGTATCGCTCGAGCACCACGTGGTCCTGCGTCAGCGTGCCGGTCTTGTCCGTGCAGAGCACGTCCATCGCACCGAAATTCTGGATCGCGTGGAGATGCTTCACGATGACCTTCTTCCGAGCCATCATCAGCGCGCCCTTCGACAGGCACACGGTGATGATCATCGGGAGCATCTCGGGCGTGAGGCCGACCGCGACCGAAAGGGCGAAGAGCAGGGCCTCGACCCAGTTTCCCTTGGTCAGCCCGACGATCAGGAAAGTCGCCGACACCATCACGACCATGAACCGGATCATCAGCCACGTGAAGCTGCTGACGCCCTTGTCGAAGCTGGTCGCCTCGCGCTTGGCGGCCATTTTTTCAGCCAGCGAACCAAAGAAAGTGCTGGAACCCGTGGAAATGACGATCGCTCGCGCGGTTCCGCTCAGCACGTTGCTTCCCATGAAGCAGGCGTTCGTGAACTCGAATGGCGTGCGGTTGGCGGGTTGGTTGGAGTCGGGACTCTTTTCGACCGGCATCGATTCGCCGGTCAGCGCCGACTGCGTCACGAAGAAATCCTTTGCCGACAGGATGCGCAGGTCTGCCGGAATCAGGCTTCCCGCCGCAAGGACGACGATGTCGCCAGGAACGACGTCCTCCAGCGGCACCTCCGTCTCCTTGCCGTCGCGGAGCACGGTCACGGTCGTCGTCACCAGTTTCTGGAGTCGCTCCACCGCCCTGGACGAACGGGATTCCTGAATGTACGAGAGGAACACACTCAGGAACACCATGCCGCCCACCACGATCGTGGACCGCATGTCTCCCATGAAGTAGGAGACCGCCGCAATCACCAGCAGCTGGATCACCAGCGGGTTTCGGCAGCGGTCCAACAGGTCCATGATTACAGTGTGCCGTCGTCCGGCGGCCACCGCATTGGGACCAACTTCATCGAGAAGCTGGGTCGCGCGTTCCGACGTGAGCCCGTTGGCTGTGCTGCCCAGCTGGTTCAGAAGGTCCGATTCCGGGATCGTGAAGTTGGAGTTATCGAGAGGCACGCGGAGGCCCTAGGTCAGAGGTTTGCAGGGTCGATTCAAGCAAATAGCTCGGAACGAAGTCCATGCGGTGCGGCACCCCCTGCCGATCCATGCGGATTCGGGTGCGCCGTCCAGCATTTCGGGTCAGAAACCAGCTTCGCCCGGATGAAATCGCAAGCGGTAAAGCACACTGGCATGTGAAGCGTTACATTCGCGTCACATGCGGTTCGCCGCCGGCCCCATCTCCGCGGAGTCGTCTTGCCAGCCGTCCCCTTTGACCGTGCTATGTGCCCGGTGCAGGCAATCGATGCCGGAAACTCATGCGTTGCCAGCGATGGCACAAGAATTGCAGCACCACTGGCCATGTCCGAACCAAAACCTCCCACGATCCTGATCATCGATGACGATGCGGAAATCCGCTACTCGCTGTCCCGGGTCCTCGGGTCCCGGCAGTATCAGGTGATCGAGGCATCCTCGGGCGAGGAAGGGGTCGCTGCTGTCCGGAAAGGACCGCACCCCGACCTGATCTTCATGGATATCCGCATGGGCGGAATGAGCGGTATCGAGGCTCTCCAGCACATCCGGTCCGTCAATCCGCGGCAGCTGGTAATTCTGATGACCGCATTTGGCACTGCCCAGACTGCGATCGAGGCGATGAAGTATGGCGCCTTCGACTACATCATGAAGCCGTTCGCGGCCGAACGTGTACTGGAACTCGCGGAGAACGCCCTCAAGGCCGGTGCGGACCTCCGCGCGGTTAGCGACTACAAGCCGAAGATCAACACCGAGGACTACAAGGAGGGCATCGTCGGCTCGTCGCCCGTGATGCAGGGCGTGTTCAAGATCATCGGGCAGGTGACGGCGAGCGACGTCACCGTCATGATCACCGGCGAGAGCGGCACCGGCAAGGAGCTGGTTGCCCGCTCGATCTGGAAGCACAGTCATCGCGCCTCGAAGCCATTCATCGCAGTCAATTGTGCCGCCATTCCCGACAATCTGATCGAGAGCGAGCTCTTCGGGCATGAGAAGGGTTCGTTCACCGGAGCCACCGGCCAGCGGATTGGAAAGTTCGAGCTGTGCGACGGCGGCACGATCTTCCTCGACGAGATCGGCGACATGGCGCTGGCGACTCAGACCAAGATTCTCCGCGTGCTGCAGCAGGGGGAGATCCAGCGCGTTGGTGGCACGGAGACCCTTCGCGTCGACGTGCGCATCATCGCCGCCACGAACAAGGACCTCGAGGCGATGGTTCGCGCCAAGGCGTTCCGGGAGGACCTCTACTACCGCCTCAACGTGGTCCGCATCAAAATGCCGCCGCTGCGCGAGCGTCCGGAGGACATTCCGCAGATCGTCGATTTTTGCCTCCAGAACCTCGTCAAGAACCGCAAGGCCCGGGTGGGCAAGGTTTCGCCCGAGGCCATGAACGTCCTTTCACGCCATGACTGGCCTGGCAACGTCCGCGAACTGGAGAACGTGGTTTACCGCAGCGCGGTGATAGCCCAGGGCGACGCGATTCTCGTCAAGGATCTGCCCGCGGAAATCCGGGAGGCCGTCGCGGCCCAGCCGCTTCCGGGCGCCGAGGTGTCTTCTGAGTCCTCGTCCGTCGAGTCCGGGGCGGGGGAGGGGCCGGCTCCTCGCAGCACACCGTCGCTGGACGCGACGCTCGACGCGATCCTGGAGCTCCTCGGCGGCCAGGGCTCGCCGGTGCTGCCGGCGGTCGAGCGCGCGCTTGTCGAACGTGCGCTCAAGCTGGAGAACGGAGACCAGGCGCGGGCTGCCGCGCGTCTCGGCATGCCCCGCGCCGCATTCAAGCGGAAGACCGACGAACCCGGCGCGTGAACGGCCCCGGCCCGCACCTCACTTCTTCCAGGGCGCCGTCACGACCTTGTACCCGTCCGGCGTTTTCCGGAAGTACACGCCGTCGCACTCGTGGTATTCGATCTCCTGGTACCAAACGCTCTGGGCGTCCGCGGGAAGGGACTTCGCGATCGCTCCCATCGGGGCCTCAGTCCACACGAGACCCTCCGGCGTCCTCACGAAGAACTGGCCGTCCTTGAACAGGAACTCGCGTTCCCCCAGCCAGACCGACTGGTACACGTCCGCAGGCGCCGCGGGCGCAGGTGCGGGCGCCGCCTGCACGACGGTGACCGGAGGATCGACCACCATGTAGCCGGCCGGCACTGCGCGGTAATAGACGTCCTGGCAGCGATAATACCAGACATTGCCGACATAGATCCGCGTGTAGAATGGCGGCAGCACACGGATGATGATCCCCCGGGGCGGACGGACCAGCATGTAGCCCCTGGGCGTGTGCCGGTAGTAGAAGCCGCGGTGCATGTAGAAATGGTCGCGGCCGTGGACGACCTCGACTGCACCGCGCGGAAAACCGAATCCGATCGAGATGCCGACATGGGTCTCGGCACGCGCGCTCGGGGTGAACAGGGGAGCCGCACAGAGCGCCCCCAGAATGGCGATCGAGGAGAGTAATCGTGGAGTCATGGTTTGTGAGGGTGGATCGGCTGTAAGACCGTGGTATCCTTGACGCGTTTCCACCGCCCCGGGAAACAGCGTTCGCGGAGGGCGGCGGAAATTTCGGCCTTCCTGCGTGGAAATTGCTGTGGCGGAACGACGATGGCGCGGTCCCGAAGGTTCCGACGCCACGCGGCTTAGGCAGGGTGGAACCGTTGTTTTCGCTCGAACGCGGTGTGCCGTTAACCATTGTCTCCACTCCCCGATGAACAAGAGCGCCCACGCATTTCAGATCCTCGCCCATCGGGATTTCAGCTATTCGCTGGTGTCGCGTTTCCTCGCGGAGTTCGGCCTGATGATGGTCAGCGTGGCCGTGGGATGGCAGGTGTACGACCTCACGCACCAGCCCATGGCGCTTGGCATAGTGGGCCTCATGCAGTTTGCGCCGGCGTTCATCATGACCCTGCCGGGCGGGTTGGCGTCGGACCGGTTCGATCGGAAAAACGTCCTGCTGTTTGGCTACGTGCTCGAGATGATCGTCGCGGCCACCCTGTTCGCCCTGACCGCGACCCACCACCTGCATGTGGGGTTGATCTACGCGGTGCTGACCCTGGTCGGCGTGGGGCGGGCATTCATCGCTCCTGCGAGCCAGTCGCTTGTGCCGTTTTTGGTGCCCCAGAAGGACTTTGTGAGTGCCGTGGCCTGGGCTTCGTCGTCGTTCCAGGCCGCAGCCATCTCTGGTCCCGCGGCCGGCGGCCTGCTCTATGGCCTCGGGCCCGCCTATGTGTACGGCATATCGCTGGCGTGTTTTGTCGTGGCCGGAATCCTGATCGCCTGCCTGAAGATCCAGCTGAAGATTCACAATCCGTCCGCGGCGGGCCTTTCGGGTCTGTTTTCCGGCGTCCGCTTCGTGCTCGAGCGAAAAATCATCCTCGGTGCCGTATCGCTCGATCTGTTCGCGGTGCTCTTTGGCGGGGCCACGGCGCTGCTGCCCGTTTATGCGAGC